>JAQVHC010000102.1 GCA_028696435.1 Actinomycetota bacterium
CTTATTGCTTATTTTAGAGATTACTCTATAGAAATAATATAATAATAGTAATATTGTCCGCCATGGTACATTTGTATTTCTATATCAGGAAATTTATTTTTTAAGTTCTGGTATAAACTTTTAGCCCCAATTATATTACTATCTTTTCCCCAGTATATTGTAATAAGACTGCTACTGTCTTTTACTGCTTTTTTAACCGCATCAATAGCAACTTTATGGCAATCATTCCCACTGGCTATTATCTCCTTTTTTTTAAGAGCAATAAAGTCTCCTTTCTTTACCATACAGTTTCCATTTTCAACAGGCCGCGTAGCTTTTGCCACCATTATCGTATCAACAGCGCCAAGAGCTTCTTCCATCTGTTTTTTGTTTTCTTCGATGCTATATTCAGGGTTAATGGATAGCAAAGAACTTATGCCTTCCGGTAATGTTTTTGATGCCACTATTTCAACGTTTTTATCGGTTAGTTTTACTGCCTGCTGCGCACTGAGCAATACATTAGCATCATTTGGGAGAAGTATTATATTAAAAAAGTCAACTTTCTCTATAGCCCGCAAAATTTCTTTCACTGAAGGGTTCATAGTTTTCCTGCCATCTATAACATACGAAGCTCCGGAACTTTTAAAAATCTCCTTCCATCCCCTGCCTGAAGCAACCGCTATTACACCAAACTTATTATCATATTTATCATCATCTTTAATATCAGATAAAAATTTACTCTGTTGCTCATGCATATCATCAATTTTTACCCCTGATACTTCACCTAAATCAGACACAGCTTTTAATATCTCCTCCGGTCTATTGGTGTGGGTGTGAACTTTAAGTAAATCGTCTGTACCCACAATTATAGTTGAGCTCCCGGAATCTTTAAGATTGTGAGATAGAATATCTTTAGAAAGATTTTCTCCTCTTAAAAAGAATTCGAGGCAGTATCTTTCTTTTGATTTTTGCCTCCATGCTTCTACCATCTTTTTACCAGGATTAGATAAGGCTCCTCTATTACCAAAACTAAATTTTCGCAGGGTTTTATACACGGAACGCAGCGGTAGATTAATAGCGTTTAAAGAAACTCTGCCAATCATATTCTTTGTCCTTCTCCTCAAGCCCTTTGTAAGTACTTTTTCCCTTAATGCTAAATCAGCATCCCCGGAAGCTTCTTTTCCTTGTAAATTTAATATCTTTTCCCATATATTAATAAGTGCAGGTATATTTCTTTCACTAATTTCCTTTGCTTCCAGGCTTTCTCCTCTCATATATTTAAGCATTCCTTCAATAATAAAGATAAACCCACATCCACCGGCATCCACCACCCCTGCTTCTTTTAGAACTGGAAGCATTTCAGGAGTTTTATTTAAAACATCTTTGCCTTTTATTAATATTTTCTCAAAAAGCGAAGTAATATCGGTAGTTGTATCTTTATTTTCAAGGGCTTCCTGCGCCATTTCTCTCATTACTGTTAAAATAGTCCCTTCCACAGGTTTAGATACGCTCCTGTAGGCATATATATTGCCCTGATGTAAAGCCTCTGCAAATTCTCCAACACCTATTTTTTCTGAAGAATTTATTCCATTACTTAAACCATAAAAAAATTGTGAAAGAATAACTCCTGAGTTACCTCTTGCCCCCATCAAGCTACTGGTGGCAATAATTTTTGAAATTTCTTCCAAAGTAACTTTTTTTATATCTTCAATTTTTGAAAGTTCATCAACAACACTTTTTAATGTATAACACATATTTGTTCCTGTATCACCATCAGGAACGGGGAAAACATTCATATCATCTACAATTCTGGAATTATTTTTTAACCATATATAACCAGCTGAAATTAAGTTTTTTAACTCCTGACTATCTATGTACTCCATTTTTTTTCAGCCATTCCTTTCTGGTTCAATATTAGTTAAATTATATTTGAGTTAAATTTTACAGAAGGACAAATTTTACAATAATTTTTAAAATAAATAAAAAAATGTTATTATTCTGAGTTAAAAAACTCTTGAATAATTATATCAATACAAAAAAATTATTCAAAATTTTTATACAGGAAGGATAAAGATGTCTGAGAAGGCGATGAATAAATTTGCAAAAATATTATCTTATATTTTTGACGGAACACTCATTTCGATTCCACTGATTGTTATTATCTGCCTGGCAACAGTCGATAATACTGCAAAAGCACTGGGCTGGGCTTTTTTATACCTTACATTTGCAATGATAATTCCTTCCATATACATACATACATTATTCAGAAAAAAAGTAATCAACGACCTGCATATTCCAGATAAAGAAGACAGGATAAAACCACTGATTATAACTATCGTCAGCAATGTAGCAGGCCTTTCTATATTATATGTTCTAAAAGCTCCTTTATTTTTAAAAGCAATGTCTTTAATAATCATAATTTCAACTTTTGTTCTTGGTACTATAACTTATTTCTGGAAGGTAAGTATGCACACAGCCTGGATAACTTTTATAGTTGTAACTTTTAATGTTTTGTTTGGCAAATTAATGCTTCTCCTGGTGCCATTAATTCCCATAGTAGGATGGGCACGGGTCAGGATTAAAAGGCATACTGTTAATCAGGTGATATCAGGCTCTATAATTTCATTCTTAACCAGTTTTCTGGTTTATTTCAGTTATGGATTTATTAATTTCTAACCGTATCTTTAATTTCTGTTTTCTATAAAACACAGGAACACTACTTTTAATTTTAAATATAAGAACCTATAATTAAGAGACCTGTCGGGGAATAGTAATTTATTTTTACCGGTTTGTTTTAATTTTTATTGCTCCATACTGATAAAATTATTCAACCGGGCACATTAATATTATATATTGTTATATACTGGAGTGATTCCAATGAAAAAAGAAAGTAAAAAAAGATATTTTAACCTTCCTCTCGTTTTAATTATTATTATTACTCTTTTTGTCGCACTCTTTCTTCCCCTCACTTCCTGTCAGGCCGGAGAGAATTTTATAAAAGATTCCAGCAGATTTAATATAGATAGTTTTTTAAAGTGGATAGGCTTTAATAATAATGAAACATCCGGAGCTGAAACAACCGGAGAAGCCGGAGAAACAGGAAAAGAACACAATGGGCAGAATGGAGGAGTAGAAGAAGCACCAATCATATCAGCCGAAGATAAAACTGTTATTAAAATCTGGATTGATGATGTTATTCCGCAGGACATTCGTACTAAAATTTTAAAGCAGGCAAATCAAGTCTGTAATGTAGTTGAAGAAACTACAAAAAATGAAGCTCAGATAAAAATAGAATTAATGACACTGCCGGATAGTGAAGATGGAGCACAGGGCAAAGATAAGTCGGACAGTAAGGCAGATATTTACTGGGTGCTTGCACCTGTCATTTCCTTCTTTACAGTCTGCGATGAAATACTGTGGGATGATTTTTTAAATTTCTGGTCAGGCGACAGCGAAAGTCTGAATTATCTGGTGGATGGTGAAACAGAAATAAATCTTATTCTGACCACAGAAGTTTATAACGCACTTAAAAAAATGTTCGGAGAACCTTCTGTATCACAAATTAAAATAGTTGATAAAAATGAGGTTGACAGACTCTTATGGGAAAATAAAGGTTATTTTTCAATAATACCTTTTGAAGATATAAGTAAAAAATATAAAGTTTTAGATCTGAATGGAAATTCCATATTTGATAAGGAACTGGATATCCATGATTATCCTCTTACATGTAAAATAATCATCACCGTTAACAATAAAGAAGGTTATAAAAATAGCGGTGAAGAAGAGAAGGTTGTATCAGAACTCAAAAATAATATCAAAAGTACTATCGCAACTAACAGGGACACCGGCAAGCTTACAACAATCAACATGACCGGGGTTACTGCTATGGCGAGACAGATCAGGAGAAGAATAGATGCTTATGGAGTCCTATCACCGGGTGAAAAGATAGCAGAAACATTAAAAAACGCAGACATTACCCATATCAGTAACGAAATACCCTTCGTAGAGGGCTGCACCGGTGCAAGGGAAGAATATATTGTTTTCTGCAGCAGCCCTGAATATATAGAACTCTTAAGGTATGTTGGAACCGATGTAATAGAGCTTACAGGAAATCACATGAATGACTATGGAAATGAATGGATGTATTATACTCTCGATATGTATGATAAGGAAGGCTGGCCATATTTCGGAGGTGGGAGAAACATTGAAGAGTGTTACAGACCGGCTACCTTTGAAATTAATGGAAATAAAATAGCATTTCTCGGTGCAAACACTTTTGGCCCGGAATCTAACTGGGCAACTGAAAATACACCCGGTTCTGCACGTATTAACATGTGGGACGAGGTTCAGAAAGAAGAAGATATGAAAAAGTTTGAAGAGATAATAAAGAGTTTAAAAAGTCAGGGTTACAATGTAATCTTTACATTCCAGTATGAAGAAACATATAGCTATTCCCCTACAGAGTATCAGAAAGCAGATTTCAGGAGAATGATTGATGCAGGAGCGGATATTGTAAGCGGCAGCCAGTCCCACCATCCTATGGGCATTGAGTTTAGAGGAAATGGATTTATAAATTACGGCCTCGGGAACCTGTTTTTTGGCCAGCAGTTGCAGATTCTTGGAAATAATCCCG
>JAQVHC010000013.1:0-1469 GCA_028696435.1 Actinomycetota bacterium
AATTAAACCTATTATTTTTTCCCCACCTCTAAAAGGTGATAGAATAAAAGGAAAGTCGCAAATCGGGCATGAAGAACATTTTTTATTTTCAAACTCCTGGATAGATAAAAACTGCTCGGGATTATTTATTAGCACAGATTGGCCATTTTTGAGTACATGACCGCATATTCCCTTTTTAAAATTCAGTTTGCATTTTAAAATATCTTTCTTTGATAAACTATGGCTGTATGTTATTTCAAAATGATTATTTTCTTTACTTTTAATCAGTATTGCAACTCTTTTACCATCAACAAGATCAATAGCTTTTTCTGCAACAATTTTACAAATTTCATCCTGATCCAGTATGCCTTCTATGGCCTTATTAATATCATTCAGTATAGAAAATTCCTCATAATTATGAACAATTTCTTCAGCCAGATTATCCAGCTCGTTATTTAATTCAATTAATCTTTCAATATGTCGTCTTAATAGAAGTGCCTGCCCCTTAGCAAAACTGGTGAATGGTTCTGGAAAATAAACAATCAGTGCAGCTAATACTCTGTTTTTTATGATTAAAGGCTCTCCAATAATTGAAAATTTAGAGGAGGTTTTGGAAGATACCGGGATTAAAAATGGGATTTTTTTAATATATAAATCTTCCAGAAGATGGCTGTATCTTTTATAGTTCTTATTAGATTTATCTAACAGAAAATTTATCCTGGCTTTTTGACCGGTACTGAAAATAACCTTTTTTTCTTCATTAAGTATATAAATGAAGAATTTATTTATATTTGAAATTTCAGAAAATAACCCTTTTTCTTCTTCTTCATTTTTTAAAAATTCATAAATATCCATCTTCCACTCTAACTTTCTAAAATGCTTCTTACTTTTGATACAATTTCTCTTGGGCTGAAAGGTTTTGTAATATACTCATCTGCTCCTGACTCTATGCCTTTCTTTTTATCTATAATCTGGCCTCTTGCAGTAAGCATGATAATATAGATATCTCTGGTAGCATCATTAGACTTTAATTGTTTACATATTTGATAGCCATCTTTCTCTGGCATCATGACATCCAGAAACAATATTTTTGGTTTAAACCGGCTAACTTTTTCTAAAGTTTCTTTGCCATCCTTTGCAGTGTCAACATCAAAACCTTCTTTTTTGAGAACAAAAGATAAACTTCTTAAAATATATGGTTCATCATCAGCAATTAAAATTTTCTTATTTTTCATTTTTTATTCCTTTTTCTCATTTTCTAAAACTTCTTTTATCTCCTTTAGAAGAGCATCAAGATTTTCTTTTTTTGTGATATATCTTTTAGCGCCCAGAGCAAGACATTTTGTCCTGCCATTTTCAATAGCATTTACAGTTAATACAATTACAGGTGTATTTTTTATTAATCTATCTTTTTTTAAAGATTTAAGGGTATTAATACCATTCTTTTTTGGCATTAGCATATCTAATATGATTAGGTCTGGTTTAACTAT
>JAQVHC010000013.1:1569-19611 GCA_028696435.1 Actinomycetota bacterium
TATCATCATCAATTATCAATATCTTTTTTCTGTCAGGTGAAGGAGTTTTAGGCATCATTGGTCTGGTTTTTTTCCCCCTGAGCCTGACAGGTAATGTAAAGAAAAAGGTGCTGCCTTTACCAATCTGACTTTCAAGCCACATTTCTCCTCCGTAATGTTCTATAATGCCCTTACAGATAGAAAGACCGAGGCCAGTTCCCCGCGCTTTTTTCCCTGACAAAACATCCTCATTTACCTGTTCAAATCTTTCAAAAATTTTACTTTGATATGCTTCAGGTATTCCCTTGCCTGAATCAGATACATAACATAAAATACTTCTATCCTGTAATTTTGCACCAATTTTAACTTGACCTTTATCAGTAAACTTTACAGCGTTATCTAAAAGATTTAAAAATACCTGTACTATCCGGTCCTTATCCACAAAGACAGGAGGAAGATTTTGTGAAATTTCTTTCTTGACGGGAATAGATTTTTTGTTGGCCAGAGGTAAAATAAAATTTAACGCTTCTGTTACTATTTCTTCTATATAATAAAAATCATCACTCCATTCTATCTTTCCTGCCTCTATTTTACTTACATCGAGCACATCATTTATAAGTCTGGTTAGCCTCTCAGCTTCTTCATTTATAATCTTTAAGAATTCTTCTCTAATAGATTCATCTTCGTTTTTATAATCCATAAGTATTTCAGAAAAAGACCTGATAGAAGTAAGAGGAGTTCTTAGCTCATGTGATACGTTAGCAAGAAAGTTGCTTTTTATCTCATTAGCCTTTTTTAATTGTTCATTAATTATTGCGAGTTCCTTTGTTCTTTCATCTACTCTCTTTTCCAGTTCCTTACTATATTTTCTTAATTTGTTTTCCAGCTCTTTTATTTTTGTTATATCTGTTATCATAGCGAAAGAACCAATCTTTTCTCCTTTATCATATAATGGTGTGGCATTAAACAGGCAATGAATTTTAGAACCTTTTGAGTTTAATAAAGTGATTTCATATGCGCTTTCTTTTCCTCTGTCGCGCAATGCTATCTGGTTTTCAAATATAGCTTTATTTTTCTTATCTACAAATTCATAAATTTTATGCCCTATAATATCTTCTTTTCTGAGACCAAGAATTTTACACATGTAAGGATTTACATCAAGTGTTACTGATTGATTGTCAATTAACCAGAATCCCTCATTTGCAGTCTCGAGAATCTTTTTAAGTCTTGCTTCGCTCTCTACAAGCTTATTCTCAGCTTTTATTCGCTTGGTTATATCCTGAGCTATGATAACAAAACCTAAAATTTTGCTTCTTTCTGATTCTGTTTTAATAGGAGAGATTGTAAACATTACAGGTATTTGTTTTTTTTCTGATGTTACAAGATATGTCTCTTTTGTATCCTGAATATTTTTGTTCTCCACTATTTTTTCTTTCATTATATTATAGTAATCTTTTCTTACAAAAATGAGATCTATGGGTTTTCCTATTAAATCTTCTTTTTTATATTTTAAAGTATTAAGTGTAACTTCATTTGTAAATCTTATTCTATCTTCTAAATCTACTCCAATTACAAAGCTGGCTAAAGAATTAAAAATTGTAGTGTATGCCATTTCCGGTTCCAGAATCAAAAAGTTGTATTTTATTATGGCGACGGAATTGATAATGCAAAAAATTAAAATTGAAGCAAATCCAAAAGGATAAATATTGTAGCCAAAATCGATTGCAAAATCCACGCTCCCGGTAAATGCAATTATTAGTGCTATTATAAATAACAAAATTTGCTTCTTTTTAAGACTGCTGGTCTCTTTTTTATAACCTGTAAATAAAAGAACAAACGAGTATAACATTATGAGCAGAAAATAAATAAGAAAAATAGATCCAAAAGTTCCTGAACGTGTATAATAGCCCCACCTGGTATATTTTATACTGAAAAAAGGGAAAATGTTTGCTAATATGTAAAAAATAGCAGATATGGAATAGAAAGCTATTACTTCTTTTCTATGCTCCTGGTAAATTTCCAGCATAGACACCACAAAGAGGTATACACTCGGTCCGATAAATGATACACCCAGAAATCCCATTCTTTTAAATATTGTCAATATTAAATTAATATTTAAGCCGCCTGTTAATATAGCAGAGGAGGTTAACCATAAAAAGGCTGTAACAGTCGCTATAAAAAATGCCCAGTTCTTTAATTTTTTTCTGTTATTAATAATTACTAATAATCCTGATATCAGTACTGCAACTGCAGAGCACATCTGTAATATTGAAATGGGCTTAAATTGGAAAATAATCATTTTTATTTCTTAATTTTTAATAATTATATTAATATTATATTTTAGATTTCTTCTACTAAAAATATTATATTGTTTATTTAAGCAATTATCAATTGACTGATTTATTCTATTATTTGAACTATTTAAGAGATAAAAAAGGCTTATTTTTGGTGAGTGATTTAGAAAAATGAAGGGGTGTTCCGGAACTTTTTGTAAAACAGGTTCTGGATTTTTAAAGAGATATGCAAAAATATGTTATTCATTTAAATTGCAGATTTTTTGTGTATACTTATACCTTATATAAAATAAATGCGGTTAAAAAACCAAGAATGGTGAGTATCCCGATAAGATATCCACCCTCTTCAAACGCTTCAGGTATCATACTATCAGAAAGCATAGCCAGTATTGCACCTGAAGCAAATGATAAAATAATTCCAAGGATATTTGAGTTTAGATCTTTTAAAAATAGATAACTTAAAATGGTTGTTACTATTACAATGATGCTTACAATGACCCACATTATATGTATCTGCTTTTTAGAAAATCCTTCTTTTTCAAGGTCATCTACAGAAGACAGACTTTCAGGCAAATTAGATAGAAATATTGCACCCACCATCAACACGCCTATTCCATTTTTAGCAAACAAAGAAACGCCCAGTGCAATTGATTCAGGTATTCCGTCAAGAAGAGCTCCCAGAACAATTGCTTTTCCATTTGTTTGCCTGATGGGCTTAAAAGACTTTTTCTTTTTATAATGTCTTCCGCCAAAAAGATGGATTATATAATCACCGGCTATAAATACTATTCCGCCTGATAAAAAGCCGATGATTATCGCGTCAAATCCACCATACTTAAATGCTTCTTCCATAAGTCCGAAAGTTAAAGCGCATACCATAACACCTGAACCAAAAGCCATAATCGCTGCTATCATTTTCTGGTTAATTTTAAATAATGCACCTATAGCTGTGCCCAGCATTAATGAGATGCCTGTAAGAGATGAAAATATAATAACTTTTGCCATGATTAAATAATTATATCAGAATTAAATTATATCTCTAAAATTATATCTCTAAGCTCAGATTAATCCTGGATTAATCTGAGGTACTACTAACTGTTGCTCATAAAAACCCACATTAAGTATTTAGTACTTTATGAAGGAAAAAGGCGGGCGCGGGGTTTCAAGTTCTATATTTAAGGGATAAATAAGAACGTAAGAAATTTAGAATTGTTTTTTTTAAATAACTCCTATTGAATATGAAGATAAAGGGAGTTATAATTAAAAGCTGGTTTTGTTGCTCTAAATTTTGCATAAGATTTCAGTATTTTTTAAATTCTCAAGGTTAATTTTATTTTTTGATAATGCAAAAAACAATGAAATCCAGCCCTTAGAAAAGAAAATTTTTATTAAAATGCTAAAAATAATTTCAAAGGAGGATATGTGGTTACACCGGTAGTAATCCCAAAATTAGGTGTTACAGTAGAATCCTGTATTATTGGATCCTGGAGAAAAAAAGAAGGAGATAACGTCAAGAAAGGTGATATTATACTTGAAATCGAGACTGATAAAACTACTTTTGAAATAGAAGCTCCGGCCACAGGGGTTTTATTGGAATTGTTTTTTAAAGAAGGGGATATCGTTCCGGTGCAGACAAATGTTGCAGTGATTGGTAATCCAGGTGAAGAATACGAGTCATTTAGACCTGAATTGGAAGACAAAGCCCAAAAACCTCAAAAGCTTCTTGAAACTGAAAGAAAAGAAATTATACAGGAAGAAAAAGAAGAAGTAAAAACGCCAGAAATTAAAAAAGAAGTAGTGATTGAAAAATCTGTAGTTGTCGGGGAAGAGCTGCTATCAGGTGGAATAAGCCCGAGAGCAAAAAAATTTGCTGAAGCTCACAATATCAATCTCGATAATGTTACCGGAAGTGGTCCTAATGGAAGAATTTTAGAAAAAGATGTTATTAATTATTATTGGAATGCTCCAAAGTTCACACGTCTTTCAGGTAAATTAATTAAAGAAGGATGGGAGTATAAAGGGGTATCCAGTGGCATAGCAGGCAGGGTTACAAGAGAAGATTTAAGACAACCTGGTGAAAAATTATCTACAATACGGTCTACTATTGCAAAACGTATGCATTCTTCTCTTATGGAGACTGCACAGTATACAATTACTATATCTGCAAAGGCTGATACTATATTAGCCCTGCGACAAAAAATTAAAAGCAGGATTAAAAATCACTCTATGCCGAATATAACTATAAACGATATGATTATGTATGCTACTATTCACACACTAACTTCTTATCCGGAATTAAATGCTGAATTTATTAATGGGAAAATATACAAGTCCAGGGATATTAACATGGCTTTTGCATGTGATACGCCCAGAGGGCTGGTAGTGCCTGTTATAAAAAGTGCGCAAAAACTTTCTTTAGAAGAGCTATCACTGGCCGTTAAAAAATTAACGGGTGAAGCAATCTCTGGAAATATATCTCCTGATGATTTAACAGGGGGTACTTTTACAACTACGAACATAGGGAGCATGGGAATTGAACATTTTACGCCAATTCTTAATATTCCACAGGTTGCAATTCTGGGTATATGCAGTATTGAACTAAAACCTATTAAAATTGATGATAAAGTACAATTTATAGAACATATTAAATTATGTTTAACTGCTGATCATCAGGTAATTGATGGAGCACCTGCGGCGAGGTTTTTGGTAGCTTTAAAAAATAACATTGAAAATTTCGAAAGTATTTCCAGACTGGAAATTTAAAATAAGCAGGAGGTATTATGTACGATTTGATAGTGCTGGGTGCAGGACCCGGAGGATATGAAGCAGCAGCGTATGCAGGGAAGATGGGCATGAAGGTGGCATTAATTGAAAAGGAATATATTGGTGGAGTATGTCTGAATGAAGGATGTATTCCAACAAAAACTATGATTCATTCTGCAAATGTGCTGCAATCGTTAAGAGAAGCTGAAAATTATGGTATAAAGACCGCAAAAACAGAAATAGATTATGATAAAATACAGAATCGTAAAAAAGAGGTTATCTCTATACTTACAAAAGGGGTAGAAAATAAATTAAAGCGCAGTGGTATAGAAATAATATGGGGCAAAGGATACCTTAAAGCAAAAGATACTGTAAGTGTTAATAATAAGGATTATAAGACAAAAAATATACTTATTGCTACTGGTTCAAGACCGGCCATCCCCCCGATTGAGGGTATAAATTCTAAAAAGGTAATGGATTCAGGGGCTATTCTGGATCTTGCAGAAATTCCTGAATCACTGGTTATTATTGGAGCTGGAGCTATTGGGCTGGAATTTGCTTACTTTTTTAATACAGCAGGGACAAAAGTAAAAGTAATTGAGATGCTTTCTGAGATAGCTATTCAAATGGATAAGGAAATATCTTCATATTTGCTTAAAAGTCTTAAAAGCCAGGGTATTGATTTCTCTCTTGGAAGCAAGGTTATAAAAATCGATAATAATGGAATTTCATATACATGTGAGGATGGAAAGACTGAAACAGTAAAAAGTGAATTTATTCTTAATGCTACAGGAAGAAAACCAAACCTTGAAGATATAGGGCTTGATGAGGTTGGTGTATTTTATGATTCAAGTGGTATTAAAACAGACCTGCAGGGAAAAACAAATGTTTATGGTATATGGGCATGCGGAGATGTAACAGGCAGGTGTCTTCTTGCTCATGCTGCTACAAGAGAAGGTATTGTAGCGGTAAATAATATGCTGGGGAAAAAAGATATAATGCGATACAGGGCAATTCCAAATGTTATTTATACCAATCCCGAAGTTGCATCTGCTGGAATGACCGAGGAGATTCTAAAGCAGGAAGGAATTGGATACAAGAAAAATATAGTATCACTAAATGTATCAGGACGTTTCGTAGCTGAAAACGAAAAAAAGGAAGGTTATGTAAAAGTACTTACCGGAGATAAATATAATGAAATTTTAGGTATTCATATAATTGGAGATTCAGCAAGTGAAATGATTTATGGAGCAGCTACTTTTATAGAAATGGAAATGACGATAGACGATGTAATGGAAATAGTTTTTCCTCATCCAACAGTTTCAGAAGCTATAAAAGAAGCAATATGTCAGATTAAATAAAAGGAGGCAATAATTATAAAATGACTAAGAATATTGAAATAAAACCGGAAGTTGTTTTCGCAAGAGACAAAATTGAGTTTAAACCAATAGAAATAAATGCATACAATAAATCAATTGAGGAAGAAAAGAAACTATTTTCAAAGGATGATTTTAAAACTATTTACTACGATATGTGTATACTTCGTAAATTTGAAACAATTCTTGATAAATTAAAAAAAGAAGGCTCATATAATGGGATTAGTTACGACCACAGAGGTCCGGCCCATCTTTCAATTGGCCAGGAATCTGCTGCTGTGGGCCAGGCATTTACACTGGATGTTACTGATCATATCTATGGTTCTCATAGGAGCCACAGTGAAGTACTTGCAAAGGGATTATCTGCTATCAGGAAATTAAGCGATGAAAAGCTTATGGATATTATGGAAAATTATATGGATGGTTCTATATTAGAGGTAGTTGGAAAGAATCATAATGGCAGCTACAAAGACCTGGCTAAAAAATTTTTAATATATGGTACTTATGCAGAAAATTTTGCCCGTAAGACCGGTTTTAATAAAGGGTTGGGCGGTTCAATGCATGTATTTTTCCCTCCTTTTGGCATTTATCCAAATAATGCAGTTGTAGGAGCTTCAGGCTCTATTGGTCCTGGCGCTGCGCTGTATAAAAGAATTAACCGTGCTGAAGGTATAGTAATAATTAATATTGGTGATGGGGCTTTTAGCTGTGGTCCTGTATGGGAAGGAATTTGTATTTCTACAATGGACCAGTATCGTACTTTGTGGGATAGAAAGCTCGGGGGTGGACTGCCTCTTATTTTTAATTGTATGAACAATCATTACGCAATGGGTGGGCAAACGTGTGGTGAGACAATGGGATTTAAAATACTTGCTCGCCTTGGCGCCGGGGTAAATCCAGACCAGATGCACGCAGAAAGAATTAATGGATATGACCCCTTAGCTGTTATTGATGCTATAAAAAGAAAAAAAGAAGTTCTCAGGCAGGGTCTTGGACCGGTTTTACTTGATACAGTTACGTACCGTTTTGTTGGCCATTCACCATCTGATGCTTCAAGTTACAGAACCAGAGAAGAAATAGAAATGTGGGAAAAAGCAGATGCTATTAAGACATACAGAAATAAAATGATTTCTAATAATATTCTAACTGAAGGCGAGCTTGAAGAAATAGAGTCAGAGACAGAAGATTTAGTATTTGAAATGTTTAAACTTGCAGTAGATATTAAAATCTCTCCACGTATAGATGATAAGGAGTATATTGGAAAAGTCATGTTTTCTAATACGAAAGTAGAGCGATTTAGTGAAAGAGCTCCAGAGGTAAATCACCCTCTTAACGAAAACCCCAGAGTAATACAGATTCGTAGTAAAGTGCGTAAAGGATTTGATGAAAATGGAAATCCAGTTCCCAGAATGAAAGCATTTAACTTTAGAGATGGAGTTTTTGAAGCTATGATGCACCGCTTTTATATTGATCCTACAATGGTTGCTTTTGGTGAAGAGAATCGGGACTGGGGAGGAGCTTTTGGCGTGTATAGAGGGATGACAGAAGCACTACCTTATCACCGTCTCTTTAATACTCCTATTTCTGAAGCAGGAATCGTTGGAGCCGCTGTTGGTTATGCAATTGAGGGAGGCCGTGCTGTGTGTGAACTAATGTATTGTGATTTTTTAGGACGTGCGGGTGATGAAATATTTAACCAGCTATCCAAATGGCAGAGTATGTCTGCAGGTATTTTAAAGATGCCGGTAGTCCTTAGAATTTCTGTTGGAACTAAATATGGAGCCCAGCATTCTCAGGATTGGTCATCCATGGTAAATCATATTCCTGGATTGAAAATTGTTTATCCCGTTACTCCGTATGATGCAAAAGGGCTTATGAATAAGGCACTTTCAGAGTGTGACCCGGTAATTTTTTTTGAAAGTCAGAAAATATATGATTATCCTGAACTTTTTAACGAGAATGGAGTACCTGAAGGTTATTATGAAGTAGATTTTGGAGAACCTGCTATCCGGAAGAAGGGTAAAGATATAACTATTATATCTTTAGGACCATTTTTATATACTGCTCTTGAAGCTGCAGAAATACTGGAAAATAATTACAGGGTAAGTGCTGAGGTTATTGACCTGAGAAGTATTGTTCCTATGAATTATGATTTAATTTTAGAATCATTAAATAAAACCGGTAAGGTTCTTTTAGGTTCGGAAGCTGTTGAAAGAGGTTCTTATATGCATAATGTGGCTTCCAATATTACAAAGCTTGCTTTTGATTTACTGGATGCTCCCCCTGTAGTTATAGGTTCAAGAAACTGGATTACTCCTGCTCCAGAACTTGAAGATATATTTTTTCCCCAAAAAGAATGGGTGCTGGATGCTATTCATGAGAACATCATGCCACTGGATAAATATATACCAGGGACAAATCAGAGTGCTGCTGAGACAAAAAGAAGATATAAATATGGAATATAATAATGTTTGAATATAATAATATTTAATAAAATTAATAAAAAAATAAATAAATGTCTTTTATGGAATTAGTTAATAAGCCATTTGCTTACCCTTTGCAGTGTATTTTACTTTTATAAGACAGGTTATTAATTTTATAATTTTAATAATGATATGAACCCCATAATATTATCTTCTATCTTTCTTTTTAATATCAGCTGTATCTATTTGGATAACTTATTTTCTATTATTACCTTAGACAGCATTGATTTCAATTTATCTGTATTTCATATATAAAAGACATATAAGTAAAAATCTTAAATAAAGATTTAAAAACAACTAAATATTTCGATCAACTTTTGCATTATTTTGCATTCAATCTTGCACTAATCGAGTTATATACTTATAATAAATATTAAAGTAAGGAGGTAATAAACTTGGCTATATTAAAAGATATCGCGGAGAAAGCAGGTGTAAGTGTATCAACTGCATCACGAGCATTGCAAAATGATCCGCGTATTAGCGTAAATACAAAGAATAAGGTTACCGAGGTAGCCAGCCTGCTCGGTTATGCAAAACATAAAAATAAAAATATACCAAATAAAAATTGGGATAGTGTAGGGCTTATTGTTCCTGAAGTGCTATCAGGTTATTATGCACAGCTTGTTCATTATGCTAATGATAGTTTTGCAAAAAATGAATTATTGACTGTAATTAAAATTACTAATTTTAAAAAAGATACAATGATCCGCCATATAAAAAGTTTTGCTAAAAATCAAGTTCGATGCCTCCTTATTATCGTTGATGATTCTGAAGAGCTTTCCGATGATGTATTTTCTGCAGTTTCACTTATTAAGGTTCCTATAATGTTCATTACCTCGAAATATATATCAAAATTAGATTATGATAATTTATACGTTGATGAACATCGAGGTATAACTATGGGTCTGGAGCATTTAATCCAAAAAGGTTACAAACAAATAGGATTCATTGGAGAAGATCAAACTTTAGGTCGATATCATGTTTATAATAAGGTGATGCAGAGCTTTGGTATGCATATTAACAAAGATTTTATAAAAATATCAAAAAAACGTGCTGAAGAAGGTGGATATTATTGCATGAAAGAAATACTTAAGCAAAATAAATACCCCGATGCTATATTTGCAAGCTATGATTCCATGGCAATAGGTGCAATTCATGCGATTGAAGAAGCTTCCTTACGGATTCCGGAAGATATTGCTATTCTCGGATTCGATGATATTTTAATATCAAAATATATCAGCCGGGGTTTGACAACAATAAAGAACCCCTGTAAAGATATGATATCGATAGCGACACGTGTTTTACTTAAAAGAATTGAACAACCAAATTTAACTCCACAACAAATTGCTCTAAAACCTCTACTAGTTGTTCGTGGAACAACATAAAGTCAAGAAATATAATTTTACAAAAATTTGCATTTTTAATGCGAAATTAAATATATTTTTGCATAATTTCATTGACAATGTATGGCAAATATTTTATACTCCTATTGTAACAATAAAAATTTTTTAAAAATTGATAATTATTAATCATTTAATAATTTTGCAGTAATTTACTTTTTTAATGAAAATTGAGTCAAAATGTGGTTAATAAATATTAGAAGAGATTGTCATAAAATAGACAAAATTCAGGACATTATGTTCTTTTAAAATCAGATAAAAAAACATTAACATTATTAACATTAAAATTAAGTGTCCACAAAAAAATTATCTGTTTATATGAAATAGTATAGGAAAATTGTTAAAAAATAATACCAGGGTAATTTATGAAGGGAGGGATCGAAAAAGTAATATAGGAAAGAATAAGAAGTAAATGTTTTTTATAATGTGAGGTGACGAAAATGAAAAAAACGCTATGTTTAATACTGACATGTTTCTTGATCGGTTCTGTTTTAATAGGGTGTCAGCAAGCAGGGGAAACAACTGTAGAAGAACATGATACGCCCGAGGTAGCTGCAGCAGAAACCGAAGAAGAAAGAACTAATGATGAGGGTATTGATGTAGGGATTGTATTACCTACAAAAGAAGAAACTAGATGGCTGGGTGATGAAGCTGCATTTAGAGAAATAATTGAAGAGAAAAATTATAAAGCAGAAATCTTATTCAGTCAGAAGAGTTCGGCAATAGAAAGAACAAACGTAGAATCGCTTATTAATATGGGTGCAAAAGTTATTGTTCTCTGCCCATTTGATGCAACAGCAGCAGCAGCAGCTGTCAATGAGGCTGATGCTGAAGGTATTCCGGTTATATCTTATGATAGACTTATACTGGATACCGATAAAGTGGATTACTATGTAACATTTGATAGTATGGAAGTTGGTGCAGCAATGGCACAGTTCCTGGTAGACCAGGCTGGTGATACGAAAGGCAATAATTTATATATTTATTCAGGTGCTCTAACAGATAATAATTCCTTTATTTTCTTTGAAGGTGCATGGAGGGTTCTCCAGCCAAAAATTGCAGATGGCACCTTTATTATTCAGAATTGCGATAAAGCTGTTGAGCTTAGCGACAAGCTTGAATTGACACGTGATGAGTTTGCATCAATCATGAGTACTATAGATACTGAATGGGATATGGAAGTATGTAAGTCACTGGCTGAGGCACATTTAACAAGTAAAGATGCTTCAGCAAAAGGTAAAGTATTTGTTTTATCACCTGCTGACGATGATTGCGCTCGTGCACTTTCAGATACGTTCCGCAAAGATCCTGACGTTACGGAACTTATCATTACAGGTGCTGATGGAGTGGAAGCATCTGTACAATATATTATTGATGGAAAGCAAAGTATGACTGTATATAAAGACCCTAAAGCACTGGTAAAAGCAACAATGGAGATTGTTGACGCTTTGCTTACTGGCAAAGAAGTAAAATATGATACAACATACAATAATAATAAAATTGATGTACCTTCAATACAGGTTGGTGTAGAGGTAATTACAAAAGACAATATTGTTGAAAAATTCTTTGAGAGTGGTGTTTATGACGGCTCGAAGTTCACAGGATGGCAATAAAAAAATTGAGGATTAGAAAATGATGAAAAAGGCGGATGATTCTAATTCTAATCATTTTTTTCATCCGCCTTTTTCCATTAAATGTTTAGAAGCATTGAGGTGAATATTGAACGATATAATATTGGAAATGAGAAATATAACAAAAACATTTCCAGGGGTAAAAGCATTAGATAATGTAAACTTTAAAGTCAAGCGTGGCGAGATACATTGTCTTGTAGGAGAAAATGGTGCAGGCAAATCGACTTTAATGAAAATACTGGCGGGAATTTATCCTTATGGTAGTTATACTGGAGACATATTGTTAAATGGCGAGATACAGCGTTTTACTGGCATCAGAGATAGTGAAAATGCCGGGATAGCTATTATCAATCAGGAACTTGCTCTAATACCCGAGCTATCAGTTTACGAGAATATATTTTTTGGGCATGAAATTATGAAGGGACGTCTAATTGATAAGAATCAGACTATTATTAGTGCAACTGAAGTATTAAAAAAAGTTAAGCTGGATGTTAATCCAGTGATGAAAGTTCGCGATCTGCCTATTGGAAAACAGCAACTTGTTGAAATTGCAAAGACATTGAGCAGAAACGCTAATATTATTATTTTGGATGAACCAACATCGTCATTAACAGAGCAAGAAAGTCAAAACCTTTTACAGCTATTAAAAAAGCTAAAAGCAGATGGCGCAACGCTGATAATGATTTCTCATCGCCTTAAAGAGGTTGTAGCGATAGCTGATACTATTACAGTGTTGCGGGATGGTGTCACTATTTGTTCAATGGATTCAACTCAAAAAAGGATTAATGAATTAGAAATCATCAAACATATGGTTGGCAGAAATATTGAAAATATTTATCCAAAAAGTGACGAAAGAGGATTTGGCGATATTTATTTTGAAGTCAGAGATTGGACTGCAATTGATTTGAAAAATAATAGAAAGGTGCTGGATAAAGTAAATATCAGTGTAAGAGAAGGTGAGATTGTCGGGATTGCAGGTCTTATGGGAGCAGGGAGAACTGAACTGGCATTGAGTATTTTTGGAAATACACCAGGGTATAAGATTGAATCTGGAGAATTGCTTCTGGAAGGCAAAAAAGTTAAATTCAAGAGCCCTATGAATGCACTGCGACAAGGGTTTGCTTATGTGACAGAAGATAGAAAACGTAATGGCCTGGTATTAATACAGGATATTAAGTTTAATATCACCATATCTAATCTGGATTCAGTTATTAATGGAAAATTTGCCAGGGTGGTTAAGGTAATAAATGAAAATGAAGAAATTATTGTAGCAAACCAGTATAAGGAAAAATTAGGCATAAGGGCACCATCTATTAAGCAAAAAGTGCTAAATCTGAGCGGTGGCAACCAGCAAAAAGTATCGGTAGCCAAATCATTATTTACTAATCCCAAACTTATGATTCTGGATGAACCAACACGTGGAATCGATGTTGGTGCTAAGTTTGAGATGTATAATTTAATGAGAGATATGGTGTCACAGGGAGTGTCAATTATTATGATATCCTCTGAGCTTTCCGAGCTAATCGGGATGTGCGATCGTATTTATGTAATGTCAGATGGACAAATAACTGGAGAAGTCAGGAGAGATGAATTCTCAGAGCAAAGAATTATGCAATTAGCTACTAATATTAAGGAGGACAGGTCTTGTGAATCATTCAACTATCAAGAAGCCATCTAAATTGGTTTTTTCAGAAGTATGGGCTCTGCTTAAAGAAAACTTTAGTAACTATGCAATGTATGTAGCGCTTGCAGCTATCTTTATCTTATTTAATATAACCACAAATGGTAATTTTTTAACAGGGAGAAATATTACAAACCTTGTTAATCAGACCGGTTATGTAGCTGTAATGGCTGTCGGCATGACACTTGTTTTAATCATTCAGCAAATCGATCTTTCAGTAGGGTGTGCAGCCGGGTTTTTTGGGGCCTGCGCTGCTTTGCTTATGAGAAATGGTATGCCGGCTGGTCTTACAATTTTGCTGGTTTTAATTGGTGGTTTAATTGGTGGTCTTTGTCAGGGGTTTATTATTGGGAAAATTGGTGTTCCTGCATTTGTTACAACACTTGCTTTTAATTTTATATTTCGTGGGATGTTATCATTAGTTACTGAAGCCACAGGAACCATTCCTGTTACAAATGAATTTTTTAACGAAATTTCAAATGGATTCCTTCCATCGATCTTCACTGTAGCCGGAAAACATGGTTCTACGATTATAATTGGAGCTTTGATTATATTTATCTTAATTATTTCCCAGGTTCGTGAACGTAAAGACACGATAAGATACAATTTTAAAGTCTCGTCTTTACCCATCTTTATTGTTAAATTGCTTTTTTTCTCTGCAATAATAGGAAGCCTGTCCTATGTTCTTTCCAGTTATAACGGGATATCCTGGACAATATTAATTGTAGCGATAGTTGTAATTATCTACAGTTTTATGATGGATAGGACAAAAATAGGCCGTTATATTTATGGAGTTGGCGGTAATCGTGAAGCAGCAGCACTTGCGGGTGTTAATGTTAAATCAATAGTAATTTTCTCTTTTGCATCAATGGGACTTATGGCTTCACTTGGAGGTATCCTGTTTACTTCACGCTTGCAATCAGCAACACCTACAGCCGGTATAGGTTTCGAACTCGATGTTATTGCTTCATGTTTTATTGGAGGGGTATCAACTACAGGTGGTATTGGAAGAATAATAAATAGTATAATTGGTGCATTTGTTATAGTTTCTCTAACAAATGGTTTAAATTTAATGGGCGTTGGGATTTCATATCAGTATATTATTAAAGGTATTATCTTTATTATTGCAGTTGCAGTTGACGTAATTTCACGAGGGAGTCGGGCTATTTAGAATTATATTAGGAATAACATTGAAAGGGTTATGGTTATGAAAAAAATTGGGTTTATCTGTTTTGGTGAAATAAACACACCAATCTCAAAAATACAGGAAAAACATGATCAAGCTATTAATTTACTTACTAACCTTGATATAGAAATATTAGATGCAGGAATTGTCATTGACGATGCTGAATACAATACTGCAGATAATGCAATAGAAAAACTCATAAATTTTGATATGGATTGCATTATTATATGTATAGCAGGCTGGATACCGACACATGCGGTGATAAGGGTAACAGATCATTTCAGGCACATACCTGTGTTATTATGGGGTTTATGTGGCTGGAAAGAAGGAGAAAAGATAATAACAACAGCAGATCAAGCTGGAACAACTGCGCTCCGTTTTGCCTTTGATGCAATGGATTATCGTTTCAAATTTGTCTACAATGTCATAGGTGAGGCAGAGCCAATTGAAAAAATTTCTACATTTATAGACGCGGCATACACTGTAAAACAGCTAAGAAAAGCTCGCATTGGGACAATGGGATATCGGGATATGCTGCTCTATGGTACACAATTTGAAGGCAATTCTCTCAGGGGCAAGTTTGGTGTAGAAGTAGAACCATTTGAGATGCTGGAGATTGTGCAGAACACTGAAAAACTTAATGATGAAAAAATAGAGGCAGGTATACAATATATAAAAAATAACTGGGTATTTAAACAGTCGTGTGATAATGATGTTTTGAGAAAAGGTGTTATGTATGCTCTGGCTATTGGTAAAAAGATCGAAGAGCGTAAATATGAAGCAGTTTCACTAATTGATGTTGATGGTATGAAAAAGTTGCTAGAATTTCCTCCTGCTATGGTATTTATGTTATTGGAGCACTATTATAATGTATTAACAATACCTGAAAATGATATCATGGGTTCTGTAACACAGTTAATTATGAAATATATTACCGGTCAGGTTATTCCTTACTTTGAATATTATGAATTTTTTAAAGAGAGCATGCTGGTTGGTGTTCCAGATTATATTCCCATTGCAATTACAGATGGTGATGTTACCGTATTACCCACAGCTTTTGGGCTGCTTCCACCTTCACTTGTAAATATATCCAGACCTAAAACAGGATATGTTACATGTGCACGATTGATATATAAAAAAGGTAGATATTTTATGCATGCGTACACTGGAACTGCAAAAAAATCAATGCCCTGGGAAGAATATGGATGGGATTCACCGGCACCACAGTTACCTGGTCTTGAAATATTTCCTGATAGCTGTACTGTAGAAGAATTCGCACAAAAAGTTTCTGGTCAGCATGTAATAATTGCATATGGTAATTATTTAGATGCAATAAAGGACCTGTGTGATTTACTTGATATTGAGTTAATATAAAAGGGAATCAATGTAATAGAATTAATGAGCCTAGATTATTAGTTATATTAGTATTAATTTAAAATTGAGTTGATATAATTTATAATAGATTATATCAACTCAATTATTATTCACCAATAATCTGAACCTGGCAAACTCTTTTACGAGCACGAACCTGGTCCCAGTCTACCATATAAATATATCCAAATTGCCCAAGCTGTAATTCACCATTGACCAGAATGATACTTTCTGAACGACCAAAGAAAACCGAACGTAGATGAGCATCTGTATTAAGACTATATTTACCTTCTTCACCAACAGTCTTTTCAGCAAATTCAATATGTTCAGGACCTGGATGCATATACTGGCCTTCAGTTCTGCATGTAGGGATAATTTTTTCCATAATATTAACTAAATCTTGCTGAAGATATTCAGAGCCAAATAAGTTAAGATCATGTGAGCATTCTTGCAAAATAATACTGCACGTTGTATGTTGCGAATAAACAACACAAATTCCATTTTTGATACCTGAATCCTCAACAATTTCTTTAACTTTTTCTGTTACATCATGAAAAGTAGGGTTAAGGCCTTTCGACTGAAGTTCAAAAGCTTCGTGATATAATTTCATTTTTTCCTCCTAAATTATTTAATTATTAAAACTATTTATTAATTTCATCCCATGTTTTTCGTAGCGTAGATATCATTTCTTCGACCATAGCAATTGGATCTTCTGCCTTACAGATACCGCTACTGGATCCAGTAGCAACAAAACCAGCTTTAACAATGCTGGAAACATCGCTACCAGAGCTTACTCCTGCACCTTCAAGTACGTAAATTTCGGGATTAATGTCATGAACAATTTCGATTACTTTTTTAACTTTATCAAGATTGCTTATCTTACCTGTGCCTATAAGCTCCGGTTCTTCTGCTACAATAATATTTGGAGCAAGATGTGCTACAGCTGCTGCTTCTTCAATAGTATTAGTACATACCATGGTAGCAAGCCCGATTTCGTCTGCACGTTTTATTGTTTTATTTATTTCAGCAAGGCTAATAGGCTTTTCAGCATGATTGAGTATCGCGCCAACAGCTCCAGCAGCTTTTATGGCTTCAGGTAAAACTGAACCATAACCTTTCCCAATAGGTATGGAATCCATATGTTGCGCAAACACTAGAAGGTTTTTTGTTTCTTTTGCAATTACAGGAATATCTGTATACTGTGGGTCAAAGATGATTTGCACATTATACTTTTCTGAAATCCTATCAGCTGCTTTTGCCAGTTCAAGAACTTCATTACCGTACATGTAAGCCTTTGGGCCTATCTCAAAGAAAGGTGGGTTTATTTGGAAACCCTTATACATAATTACCTCATTTCTAATATTTTTAAAATATATCAGATCTGGCCTATAAATATATAGATTAGTTTACTGAAATATAACATAAAATATAAGACGTGTCTACTATTATCTTTCGATTTACTTACCTTTATATTATTAAATAATTATTATGTGCTTTTTATATAGTTACTTATATATTGTTATTATATTTCTATTCTATTGACTTGTAAAAATATATAAATTAAAATGTAAATAAGTAAAAGCATAAATCCAGTAATAACAAATTCTGACATGTAACATGTACTTTGTAGAGAGTTATAATGGAAAATTTAAGATATAAAAATAACAACATAAAAATTGCACCATCTTTATTTGCTGCAAATTTTGCAAATCTTTCACATGATATTGCCATTGTTGAAAAAGAAGGCGCTGAGTTCTTGCATATAGATGTAATGGATGGAGTATTCGTTCCGAATTTATCTTTTGGACCCCAGGTTGTAAAAAGCATACGTCCAATTTCAAAAATGATTTTTGATGTACATTTAATGATAATAAAACC
>JAQVHC010000103.1 GCA_028696435.1 Actinomycetota bacterium
CATCTTTTTCAATGTACTTTCTGTATTCATCAATTGTTGTTGCTCCTATTGCATGAAGCTCACCCCTTGCAAGCATTGGCTTTAGCATATTTGATGCATCGACAGCTCCTTCAGCTGCTCCTGCCCCAACTACTGTGTGAAGCTCATCAAGAAATAAAATTATATTCCCTTCCGTCTCTGACACCTCTTTAAGAACTGCTTTTAATCTGTCTTCAAATTCGCCCCTGTATTTCGAACCTGCTATAAGAGATCCGATATCCAGCGCTACTATTCTTTTATTTTTAAGACTTTCAGGAACATCCCCCGATGCTATTCTAATAGCAAGACCTTCGACAATAGCAGTTTTCCCTACTCCCGGGTCTCCAATAAGCACCGGATTATTTTTTGTTCTCCTTGAAAGTATCTGGATAACTCTTCTAATTTCATTATCCCTTCCAATTACCGGATCAAGTTTGCCCCTTCTTGCAAGTTCTGTAATGTCTTTTCCGTATCTTTCAAGAGCTTGATATTTGTCTTCCGGGTTCTGGTCCGTTATTCTCTGGCTCCCTCTAATCTCTACGAGGATCTTGTATATTCTGTCCTTTGTCACCCCGTACTGTCTTAATAACCTGCCAGCTTCACTATCACTCTGTGCAAGAGATATTAAGATGTGCTCGGTTGATACATATTCGTCTTTTAACTGGGTAGCTTCATCAAATGCATTATTCAGGATGTTATTAAGCTCTGGACTTATATATAATTGTGCAGCACCTCCCGTGACCTTTGGCTTTCCTGCCAGAGCTTCTTTTACTTTATTTAATAGGTTATCAACATCAACCTCAAGCTTTTTAAGTATGGGTAAAATTATTCCTTCCCCCTGCTCCAGCATAGCAGACATAAGGTGAATATCATCAATAGATGGATTACCATTTTCAGACGCTAATCTTTGTGCCTCAGCTAATAATTCCTGTGCTTTTATTGTAAATTTATCAATCTGCATTTATTTATAACCTCCTTAACAGGTATTATTTTTTAATTTAATTTATAAATAGCTGTCCCTGCTTACAGGTTACAGTTATTTTATACCCGAATTCATACACCTTTATTGTAAAAGCTGTACCGTAATTAACTGTATTATCAACAAATTAATTAATAGCCAGCTAACTTTCATTACAACCCCATAAATTACAACCCCATAACCACAAAATAAATAAATTAAAAAGAAACTAACTAAAGCTAAAATATTAAAAATAAGTGCGATACATCTTATATAATGCCAATCCAGGCTTACAGGCTATGGTGCTACTTCCATTATAAATATTTATATCAATAACTTACACTACAATATTAACTCTAGGGTTTTCATCATAACTTTTTGCAAATTCATCAAAAAGCCTCTGTTGCTCAGCTGTTAATCTTTCAGGCAGAACTATCTTTATTTTCGCATAAAGGTCCCCGTATCCAGCACCTCTTAATTTAGGCATTCCTTTTCCCCTCAACCTCAGAGTTTTTCCACCCTGGGTTTTTGGCGGAATTTTTACCATAACCCTTCCATCAAAAGTTGGGATATCTATTTTTGCACCATAATAGGCTTCTTTTATAGTTACCGGAACCTCACAATAGAGGTCATCATTTTTTCTAGTAAAAAAATTATGGGGACTTATTTTCACCACAAGATACAGATCGCCGGCCTGACCACCAAGCACTCCCGGTGTTCCTTCTCCGACCACTCTGATTTTGCTACCATCTTTTACCCCCCGTGGTATTTTTACGTTAATTGTTCTGGTCTTTCCTTCTTTCTGAAGTTTAAGTACCCTCTGCGTGCCGGTATAAGCTTCTCTCAAAGTTATATTAATACTGGACTGTACGTCCTGACCCTCTTGTGAAGTTGCTGTCCTGCTTCTTCTACCAAACCCGGATTCAAAATTAGAACCAAAATCAAAACCTAAATCGGAAAATCTCTCCTCCGCTCCTTTCCCAAAAAACATCTCAAAAAAATCAGAAAAGTCACTTCCAATGTCTCCAAAGTCAAACCCCTTACCTCCAAAATCATAAGTATATGTTCTCTGACCGCCAGGCCAGCCCTTACCTGCACCAGCACCAGCATACTGCTTCCAGTTTGCACCAAGCTGATCATATCTTGCTCTCTTCTGGGGGTCTTTTAAAACTTCATAAGCTTCCCCGATTTCTTTAAATTTTTCCTCTGCCTCAGGATTATCAGGATTTGCATCAGGATGATATTTCCTTGCGAGTTTTCTATAAGCTTTTTTTATATCATCCTGGGAGGCATTTTTATCAACCCCAAGTATTTTATAATAATCCTTATATTCAACCATCTTTTGTCACCTTTTATATCTTTAAAAATGTCTGCCCATAACTATACTTTATCAGTCATGGGCAGACATTTCAATAAATCAGTTTTCTTCAGATCCGTCATTAAAACGTTACTTTGAAGTTATCGCTATTTTCTTTGGTTTTTTAGCTTCTGCTTTCGGTACGGTAATCTCCAGCACACCATCTTTATAAGTAGCTTTGATCTGGTCTGCTTTTACCGGAACCCCGATATTGAATGCTCTGTAGAAAGACCCATAATTTCTCTCTACTCTTATATAACCTTTCTCTTTTTCCTCTTTTTCTTCTTTTCTCTCCCCCTGAATTATAAGCTGGTCATCATCTACAGATACCTCAATATCCTCAAGTTTCATCCCCGGTAAATCTGCTTTTATCTGGATCTCCTTATCTGTTTCTTTAATATCTACATCTGGAGCCCATATTGCAGATTTTCTACCTTTTTCTCTTTCAATAGCACCACCTTCAAACCATCTTCCTATTTCATCACGAAGCTGAAGCATATCGCTAAATGGATCCCATCTTACTATCGGCATTTAAATGCACCTCCTTTTATCCCTTAATATTTTAATATTAACTTAATATTAATCTAAAACTGCTTCAACTATTACTTATCATCATCTTTTGCTTCAAATTCTGCGTCTATTACATCTTCTTCATTGCCACTCTGCTTGCTCCCTGCCTGTTGCTGGCTTTCTGCTCCTCCTCCATATTCTCCACTACCAGCTCCAGCACCAGTCTGGGCATAAAGCCTCTGGGACAATTCATTCTGCATATTCTGTAACTTTTCTGTTTCTCTTTTAATTTCATCAACATCTTCTGATTCCAGACTTTTCCTTAAAACACTGATCTGGTCTTCTATATTCTTCCTCATATCCTCAGGGACCTTGCCACCGAGTTCTTTTAGCAGCTTCTCTGTAGAATAAACAAGGGTATCACCATTATTTCTTGCATCAGCAAGAGCTCTCTTTTTTCTGTCTTCTTCCGCATGCTCCTCTGCTTCCTTAACCATCCTTTTAATCTCTTCTTCTGTTAGATGTGATGTTGCAGTAATAGTAATTTTCTGCTCTTTACCGGTAGCCATATCTTTAGCAGCAACATTGACAATTCCATTAGCATCAATATCAAATGTTACCTCTATCTGCGGAATCCCTCTGGGAGCCGGCGGTATTCCATCCAGTCTGAACCGTCCAATAGTCTTATTGTCTCTTGCCATCTCACGCTCTCCCTGAAGAACATGAATATCAACACTCGTCTGATTGTCTGCTGCAGTAGTAAATATCTCACTTTTCTTGGTGGGAATAGTTGTATTTTTTTCAATTAATTTTGTCATTACGCCACCAAGTGTTTCAATACCAAGAGACAGAGGAGTTACATCCAGGAGTACTACATCTTTCACATCACCTTTAAGTACACCTGCCTGAATAGCTGCACCAACTGCAACTACCTCATCAGGGTTGACTCCTTTATTTGGCTCTTTCCCTGTATAATCTTTTACAAGTTTCTGTATAACAGGCATCCTTGTTGCTCCACCAACAAGTATTACTTCATCTATCTCACTTGCTTTCAACCCTGAATCACTCAGAGCTTTTTCAAGCGGTATCTTGCATCTCTCGGTCAGGTCTGCTGTTAACTGTTCAAACTTGGCCCGCGTTATTTTCATCTCAAGATGCTTGGGTCCATTGGCATCAGCAGTAATAAATGGAAGACTTATATTTGTTTCCATAACCGAGGATAATTCTACTTTAGCCTTCTCTGATGCTTCTATTAACCTCTGCAAAGCCTGTCTATCTTTTCTTAAATCAATTCCATTCTCTTTTAAAAATTCATCAGCAACATAATTCATAATTCTATCATCATAATCATCTCCACCAAGATGCATATCACCGTGGCTTGCCTTTACTTCAAATACTCCTTCCCCAACCTCGAGTATTGATACATCAAAAGTTCCACCACCGAGGTCAAATACAAGGATTTTTTCTTCTTTCTTTTTATCAAGCCCGTAAGCGAGAGCAGCAGCTGTTGGCTCATTTATTATTCTTAAAACATTAAGCCCTGCAATCGTACCAGCATTCTTGGTTG
>JAQVHC010000104.1 GCA_028696435.1 Actinomycetota bacterium
ACAGCAGGTAAGCGAACCGAGACGCATTACCGAACTCTGAAGGTCAGTCACATTTATTCCATCTGCAACATCTCTTAATAGTTCTGCTGCCTCTCTAATCTCTTCAATATCAACCCCTTTGGGTGGACCCAGCTCGGAGGTTATTGTAAACTTACCATTTTTTAATGCTTTTTCAAATTTTGATTCTTTTGCAGTTGCTTTTTCTAATTCTTCCATATTTATGTCATCTCCTCTTCATCAAGTGCCCATAATTTTGATTTTCTTAGTTTTGCGGGAGGTAGTATTTTTGAGTAATCCCTCGGTGGTATAAATTGGTCTAATATGTCCAGTCTACCTATCTTTTTCAGGTTACTATAAATAAGTTCCCATGCGCAATCTCTTTCAGGGTCTGTTTCACATTTCCCGTTGCTCTGTCCGGCGCAGGGGCCGTTTTCAAGCTTTTTGGGGCATGAAGAATAAGGGCATATTCCGCCGGTATAATCCAGAATGCAGTTGCCGCATGTATCACATCTTTCAGTGCCCTGCCACATACCCGTTATCCCACCAAAGGTTGTGGTATTTAAAGCCGGGTGGCAGATTTTGTTTAAAACTGCTGCTGTACTCTGAACACCGATGCCACATGAAAAAATGAGTACAGAATCTGCATTATTTATTTCATCAAATCTCGGCTTTATGCGGGAGCGAATCAAGGCTTTCTGGCACAGGAAATCTATTTCAAGTATTCCGGTTACGGTTTTCCCTTCTTTTTCAAGCTGCTCCTTCATATCAGCCAGTACATCCCTGCCGCCGGTATTTGCTCCTTCAGGGCAACCACCACAGCCGATGATAAAAATTTTTTTCTCTTCTCTTAGCTTTAATAGAATTTCTTCTATGGGTTTAAATTCAGTTAATATCATTGGACCTCCTAAAATACAATCTTTTAGATTACTCTATACTTACCAATAAGATCTCCTCCGGGTGTTACCATATGAACAGCGCAGGCTGTGCAGGGGTCAAAGCTTCTTATTACTCTTAAAATTTCAATAGGGCAGTCGCTTTCTTTTATTTTAAGGCCGATTAGTGCCTGCTCGTAGGGGCCGGGTTGCATATCTTTATCTTTTGGTGATGCATTCCATGCAGTTGGAGTGATTATCTGATAATTTGATATCCTGCCTTCTTTTACATTTAGCCAGTGTCCCAGCGCCCCCCTGGGTGCGCTGCACAATCCAACTCCATTCCCATTCCCGTCTCCACCGGCAGTGGAGCTATCGTATTCAACTGCTGCGGGGTCCCCTGCTTTTAACTGCATTGCCCATTTTAGTAGCTCATCTGCTATTATGCTGGCTGACAGTGCCCTTGCAAGATGTCTTCCTGCTACAGAGTAAAAACTGGAAATATTTTCTCCAATTTCCGACAGAGTATCATCAACAATTTTCTTAATTCCTGAATCTTTTTTGCAGAGATAAGTTGTAAGAATACTTGCGATTGGGCCGACTTCATATACTTTTCCATTATATCTCGGAGATTTAATCCAGCTGTATCCGTCCTCTTTGTTGGGGGCAGGTTTAGTTTTGCCATCAGCCGGGTGTAAGGGTTCAGAATCGTTATACCAGCTATGGGTTACATCCTCGGTTATACTACTTGTATCAAGTTCGCTATAATTATTAATATCATTTACAAGCCCACCTTTAAAAAGCACATCGCTATAGTTTCCATCGGATGACTTAATTTTATATGACGAATCGTATGCAAGTAAATTACAGCAGCCTTTTCCTATCCCCAAATAATCATTATATGTTTTAGTCAGGGCTATAACATCCGGTAAGTAATAATTTTTAACAAAATCTATAATTTCTTCTATTCTCCATATAAATTCAGTTATTTTGTCAACTGTTAGTTTTCCAGATACACCACCGGCCACAATAGCGGCATCATGAGGCCATTTTCCGCCAAAAAGGGTGGCTGCCTGCTGGGCTTTCCTGTAAATATCAAGGGCTTTAAGATAATGACTCACCAGGGCACCGGTTGTTCTGGTATCAAACCGGTAATCTATATCATCCCGGGGAAGAAATGGCGATGAATACCCCTGCTCAAGAAAATATTTTAATGTGTTTATATCTCTGTCGTTGCTGCTATATTCAATAACCCTGGCAGGGTCAATGTAATCCAGGCCGCTTAAAATGTAAAAATGCAGGATATGGTCTGCAATTGTTCTTGTACCGGCTATCAGATTTCTTAGTAGAATTCCATTTTCAGGAATTTTATCAGTAAGACCAGCATAATCTTCTACTGCGGTAACCGAAGCTATAGCGTGTGGTTCCGGACATACGCCGCAAATTCTCTGGGTTAGCAAAACTGCATCCCTCGGGTCTCTTCCTTTTAATATAACTTCTATTCCTCTGAACATAGTTCCACTGATGCTGGCATCTTTTATCTCACTGTTATCAACCATAACTTCTACTTTAAGGTGGCCTTCTATTCTGGTAATTGGATGTATTACAATTTTTTTCACAATCTCACCTTCCTGAATATTTCATAAATGATTATTTTTTAATTTTAGCCTGATTTTCATTATAAATATTTCTGATAAACTTTTTTTGATATTTCTCACATTATTTATTTTTTTCTTCTATTTTTATTTTTTCATTTACCTTCTTTTCATTTGCCGGCACTTCAACATCTATAATTCTTTCGTAGAAATCTCCGAGAAGGTCAGGGAATTCTGGTGATGTACAGCCGCTGCATGGAGCCCCGCTTCCGATTGCCCAGTTTGCCCTTCCATTCCATTGTCTGGAGGGACAGTCAGCATAGGTTATAGGACCCTTGCACCCCAGTTCATAAAGGCAGCCTTCATCCCCGAATTTTTTAGCAAATTTCCCTTCATCGAAGTAAGCCCTATTAAGGCAATTTTCATGAATTAATTTTCCATAATATATTTTTGGCCTTTTAAAATCATCAAGCTCCAGATTTTCAAGCCCTTTTGTAAGTATTTCTTCAATAGTACCAAATAACCAGTCCGGATGTGGAGGACAGCCAGGTATATTTACAAGTGGTGTCTTGATATTATGGGCCAAAAGAATTTCTCCGACGCTTTTTGCTCCAGTTGGGTTGGGATTTGCTGAGGCAATTCCTCCAAAGGAAGCGCAGGTTCCCAGGGCAATTACAAGCATTGCATCTGGTGAAAGCGCCAGTGTTTCTCCGAGGATAGTTGATTTCTTACCATCCTTTTCTCCCGTTGTGCAGTAAATTCCATTATTATCGGCTGGTATGGCACCATCTATAATTAAAATATAGCCCTTCTTTTCTGCAGATTTTTCGAGTATTTCCATGGCAAGCTTCCCGCTTGCTGTCATAATGTTTGGGTGAAATATAAATTCGAGTTTAAATCCGGGGATTATATCCTGAAGCAGCACATTCTTAATTGAGGGGTATTCAGAGCAAATTGTAGAAGTTACACAACCGGTGCAGTTTTGCCCCTGAATATTAATAATAGAAATTGTCTGTATTTTTTTATTATCCATATAAATCTCCTTTTCTTTTTATGGAATGCCCTAAAAATGATTTCTTTTTGTGTGTAAATCGAGTAGTTAACCTGAAAGAATGAGGGAATGATATATTATGATGAAATATTATATTGTTATGAGTGTTATGAGCAATATTATACACTGGACGATCAATAAAACCTGATATTTTTGCGTTTTGTTTTACGTTTTGCATATGTATAAATTCGGGCATTGACTAAGAAAATTTGTAATCTATGATAAATTTGTAAAATTTTATATTCTTCATTCTAAACAATATTAAGTAAAAAAGAAATAATTTTTAGTTAAATCAGCTAATATGAAAAATTGACCGGCAATACAAGCTATTTTTATCTCCTTCTGCCTTAATTTAAATATGATATTTTTCGAATATATATAGCAAAGTTACTGAGAAAAATAAATTGTTAAGATAAATATTATTAACTTATTAACTGATAGGAGGGTTTACGAAATGAAAAAGAAAAAGAATTGGTTAATGGTTATAGGTTTAGCATTAGTGCTAGCAATGGTTGGCTTGTGCGGCTGTAACCAGGGCAGTACCAGCCCAATAGGGTTGCCGGAAGATTTACAGGTGAACCAGAATACCCAGCAAGAAGGGATTTGGGTTATTGGAAAGGGAGAGATAAGCACCAAGCCTGATATTGCTACCCTGGATCTTGGTGTTCAAGCACAGAAAGATAGTGTAGCTGAGGCTCAAGCCGAGGCAAGCGAAGCCATGGATAAGGTGATGGCAGCATTGAAGCAGAATGGGGTGGATGATGAAGATATTCAAACCCAATATTTCAGCATTTACCAAATGACAAAATGGGATGATGATAAAGATGAGGAAATTGTAATTGGCTACCAGGTAACTAA
>JAQVHC010000105.1 GCA_028696435.1 Actinomycetota bacterium
CAGAAGAAGTTATAAACCCATTAAAAGATATCACACGAAGATACACAGGTATGTATCTGGAAGGTGACGACCTTATTATTTCAGACCCCTATGATAATTTTAATATAAAAGATTTAAGCACAGGAGCCAGAGAACAGGTAATGCTGGCATTAAGAATTGGATTTACACAGAAATTACTAAAAGAAGATTCCCTTTTTTTGATTCTTGATGATGCTTTCCAGCACTCTGACTGGGAAAAACGTGAGATTCTTATAAATAAACTTGGCGAGATTGCAAAAAAAGGCTGGCAGATAATTTATTTAACAATGGATGACCACATAAAGGAATTATTTGATAAAACCGGTAAAGAATTTGGAGCGGATGAATATAGGAGCTATGAGTTATAAATATAAGCTGTAAAATCAAACAGTAATTTTTTCTTTATCACTGCTACTTTCTCCACCACTGTCTTCCTTCCTGCTACTTTCTCTGGTACTGCTTTCTTTTTTGCTATCGTTTTCCTTTTTAATTTTTGATAATTCAATAAGCCTCCCATGCGGACAGGCTTCAATACACTTTCCACAGAGAGTACATTTTGTAAAATCAAACCCGGGTATAGCTTTTTCTTCATCCCATATTACTGCTCCATTTTCACATGCCTTAAAACATTTTTTACAATGCAGGCATCCCATATCACATCTTTCTCTTCCGGGAATATTTCTGCGTGGCCTGTAACTGCACAGGTACACTATATTCGAATCCGCCGGCACAAGTTTAATGAGGCCTCTCGGGCACTCTCTTACGCAGATACCACAACCATTACACTTTTCAGGGTTTATTACTGCCACATTCATCTCTTCATCAATATAAATAGCATTATTAGGACAGACCTTTACACAGTCTCCCAGCCCCAGACAGCTATAAGGACATCTTTTGTATCCACCCACAAGGCTGGATGCAGCTCTGCATGTTTTTACACCAGTATAATTACCAATTAAATCTGAATTGCCATAGCAGCGAACCACTGCCTTTTTTTTGATTGCAGAAGGATCTACTTTTATATCAAGTACTTCCGCAAGATTATTGAGCATAACCGGGTCATTAAGTACAGTTGCGCATGGGCTTGTAAAAAAAATATTTTTATCCTTTACCAGTGCCTGAGCATATGCAAAACACCCGGGATAGCCACAGGCACCGCAATTAACTCCTGGAAGATTTTCCGAAATCTCTTCTGTTTTTTTTAGCGAGTCCGACTCTCCAGGAAGAAATCTGTATACTAAAAAAATCAGTACACCACACACAAGCCCTATAGCGGTTAAAATTAATATGTTTATTACAGCACCCATAATTAAATCCAGTCTTATAAAAAAATAAAATTATACAAACTTAAAAATTATTTTCATAAATTATTTTATATTATTTTTATATCTATACCATTCCATTAAAACCAACAAATGCCAGCGCCAGTAACGCTGCAGTCAAAAAAGCCACCGGCAGTCCTCTCATAGATTTCGGAGTATCTGCAAGATCAAGTTTTTCTCTTATACCCGACATAATAATAATTACAAAAGTATATCCCACTCCTGCTCCCAGAGCATTTACCACACTTTCCAGAACAGAATAATGCTCTGTGGAGTTTAACAATGTTATGGCCATTACAATGCAATTAGTTGTAATCAGGGGTAAGTAAATACCCATTGCATTATACAGTGCTATATTAGTTCTCTTTATAATAACTTCCACTATTTGTACAAGAGACGCAATCACAAGAATATATATTACTATATTCATATATTCCAGTTCATAAGGCACCAGTATGTAATTAAAAATTAATGAAGTAGAAATAGAAGCAATCAACAGCACAAGAGTTACAGCTATGCCCATGCTAAAAGCATCGGATAATTTCTTGGATACTCCAAAAAAAGAGCATAATCCCAGGAACTTGGCCAGGATCATATTGTTTATAAGAACCATTCCAATAAATATTGTGAAAAGATTATTCATATTTCATAACACCTGCCAGTCTCAGTATTGCCATTGTAACTCCTATTACAAGGAAAGCTCCCGGTGGAGAAATAAAAAATATCAGGGGATGCTCGGATAAGCCTGGTACTTCAAATAGCTGCTTCCCAAAAATCTCGAGTTTTCCTGTGCCCATTATTTCCCTGATCAGAGAGATAACCAGAAGAGCAATTGCAAACCCGATTCCCTCCCCTATTGCATCTGCAGCGGAAAGTAATACAGGATTTTTAGAAGCAAATGCTTCTGCTCTTCCCAGAACAATACAATTTACCACAATAAGAGGTAAGTAGATTCCCAGCGACTTATGTAATGCAGGAACATATGCTTCTATAACAAGGCTCAAGATAGTAACAAAAGTAGCTATTACAACTATAAAAACAGGAATTCTTACCATTGAAGGCGTAACTTTTCTTATACTGGAAATTATTATATTTGAGCCAAGCAGGACAAATATTACACCTGCACTCATTCCGAGAGCATTGGTAACAGTATTTGTAATAGCCAGAACAGGACACAGCCCCAGAATAAGTATAAATACAGGGTTTACCGTAATAATACCTTTTACAAGCTCCTTTGTAAATCCGCTACTACTTTTCTTATCGCTCTTTATATGCTGTTCCTGTTGATTACAGGCCTCTGCCTGCGGACAATTATTTTTATTTTTACAATCATTCATCTTAATATCCCTGACATTCCAATAATATTCACCTTAATAATCCATAGATTTTTAATTATTATTACAATTTATAATTTTATTTACTGCTCTCTAAAGTATCCAGTACCTCGCTCATTCTATCGCGAATTGCACTTACCACCGCGTTTGAACTTATAGTTGCTCCAGTTATTGCATCTATTTTACCACCGCCGGACTTAAGGGCAATATCATTTATAGTCAACCCTTTAAACTGGTCAGTAAAAGAACTTTCTGTTATCCTGGCGCCGACCCCTGGTGTTTCTGTCTGTGAAATAATAGATACTCCTTCAATTTCAAAATTACTATTTAATCCTACTAAAATATCAATAACTCCCCCATACCCGCTACCACTTGCGGTAAAAGCATAACCAATTTTTTCTCCATCTTTTCCGTAAACAAAATATATCTCATCTTTTAATTCATATTTATCTATATCAGGAAAAATTTTTTCAAGATTTCCAGTAATTTCTTCCATCCTCCTCGCTTCAACTACAGGCGAGGTTATATTATTAACTACCACAAGCAAAATCACAGAAATAGCCACTATAATTGTAAGAAATATAATTGGATATGCTTTATTTGATAAAAATTTTTTAAACATTTTTCTTCTTCCTGACAAGACCAAATGGTTTTACTTTTACATACCTATCTATAAGAGGGGTAAATGCATTCATAATAAGTATGGAAAAACATACCCCTTCAGGCATATTGCTAAAATTTCTCATAAGTACAGTTAGAATTCCCAATCCTGCTGCAAATATAATTTTTCCATTTTTTGTTACCGGGGAAGTAACATAATCAGTTGCCATAAAGAATGCGCCAAGCATTAATCCACCTGCCAGAATTTGATATAATACATCCTTTCCAATTATAAAAGAGCCAAGCGCAACAGTGGCAATATAGATTACTGGAATTCTCCAGTCTATTATCTTAAATAAAATAAGGATAAGCGCTCCTATTAATATTAGCAACGCTGATGTCTCTCCGAGAGAGCCTCCTGTGTTTCCAAAAAATAAATCTTTATATAGAGTAATTTTATCGGATTGATATGTAAAGTTCTCACTAAGTGGCGTTGCTCCTGTTATCGCATCATAATTAAAATGAGGTGGAAGAACCCAGGATGTCATCTCGGCAGGGAAACATACTGATAAAAATGCCCTTCCAGCAAGAGCAGGGTTAAAAATATTATAGCCCAGCCCTCCAAAAGCTTCTTTTGCAACAGCAATGGCAAAAAATGAACCAATGACAGCCATCCATAACGGCAGTCTGGGCGGAAGTGTTAATGCAAGAAGAAGCCCCGTAATCACAGCACTTCCATCCATAATAAATCTTTTTTTTCTCAGTTTTTTTATAGCAAACTCTGTAAGTACAGCCGTTATAGTACTTGCAAGTATTAAATAAATCGCATAATATCCAAAATAATATATAGCTGCACCGGTGGGAAAAAGAAGAGCAGCTACAACAATATACATTATTCTACCTGTAGAGGTACCCTCCCATAGATGAGGTGCGTGAGAGATTAATATCTTCTCCTTCTCTGTTATTTTTTCTTCTGTTTCTTTTTCTATTGTTTTTTCTGTCATTTTTTCTATCGCTTTTCCGCTATTTCTTTTT
>JAQVHC010000106.1 GCA_028696435.1 Actinomycetota bacterium
TCCCCACCCCCTTAGAGCCAATAGTCTCCACAATCAAAACCCCTAAAAGCTCTGAAAGAAGTTCTGTATTAATTATTTTGCCGGCTTTTCTGGCCACATCAACCATATTAAATGCAAGAACAAGGGGAGTGTTGAGTTCCATAAGCTGTACAGCAAGGTAGAGGTTTCGCTCAAGGTTTGAAGTGTCTATAACATCTACAACCACATCGGGTCTTTCATTAACAATAAAATTTCTTGCTACAATTTCCTCTTCGGAATAGGCAGTAAGACTATATGTTCCGGGGAGGTCAACAACATTAATCCGGTATCCTTTATATTCAACTACCCCCGTTTTCTTCTCTACAGTGACTCCTGGATAATTTCCGACATGTTGTCTCATGCCGGTTAAGTTATTAAAGATTGTTGTTTTACCTGAATTAGGATTACCAGCAAGAGCAATGGTTATTTCTTTTTCCCCCACTATTTTTCCTCCACAACCTGAATTCTCTCAGCCATCCCTCTTCCAATTGCAAACTTTGTACCTTTTATAACAACACACACCGGTCCACCTGCTGAGGCTCCTGAGACATGAAAAACTTCACCCGGTACAAAACCCATTGCACAGAGTCTGGAGTTTAGTTTGCAGCCCCCATGAATTCCAGTTATCCTGTATTTTTTTCCCGGTACAGCATCAGCCATAGTTAAAATTTTTTTATCTGTTGAATCAGTAGATACAGGTTCTGATACAGGACTTATTACCTCTTCTTTCTCTTCTTTTATTTTCTTTCCATGACCCTGGCCTCTCATTCCAGGACCCATTCCAGGGTCCATTTCAGGAGCCTGATTTCTTAATCTGTAACCCCATCCTCTCATTTTATTCAATCATCCTCACTTTTTTAATTCATTTCCAGGCTAAAATCAGCGGCTTTATTATACATGATTAATGCTTATTAAATTATTTTATATAAAAATTTATATACAAATTTTAATAAATAGTTTTCAATTTTTTGTTGCTGCAATACATTGTCCCTGTAATTAATATTATCCCTATAGCCTATAATTATTTTTCCATACTAATATTTTCTGGATGACGTCCGTGTTTTACATAATAATTAAAATCTTTGAGCCACTGTGGATATCCCTCCGGGTATGTATCAACAAACTCGCTGAACTTTATCATTTTTGTCATAGCTTCCTTACTTATGTAATGCTCGATGTTGCAGGCATCCTTTTTTGATGTAGAAGTGCTTACTCCCAGAATTTCATTTAAGAATTTATAAATTTTTTTATGTTTATCATAGACTTCTTCTGCTATTTTATATCCCTTATCTGTTAATTCGAGGTATCCATATTTTTCATGAACTACAAGACCCCTTTCAGAAAGTTTCCCTACCGCATCAACCACTGACGGTGTTTTTACATCGAGAAACTCCGCAACATCTTTTACCCTTACAACTTTACTTGTAAGGCTTATTACATAAATAGCCTCAAGATAATCTTCAAGGCTCTGTGTTAATTTCTCCATTTCATCACCAGTTATCGGTAAATCTAATAAAGTTAGACATATCTAACATTAATTAAAATATAAACCTGGAAATTTCTTTTGTCAAGAAAATTAAAAAATTTGTGTTGTTATTCAGTGACATTGTTACTATCTGGTTATTCAGGGAATATTGCCATAAATTTAAAAATATCATTAGAATATCTGTAAAAACACAGTTGTAGATTTTATAAATTTATGCAATTACCCTGTTTCTACCGGCAGCTTTGGCTCTGTAAAGCGCGTCGTCAGCATGTTTTATAAGTTCATCCATTGTGGTTGCATCAAAGGGAAAGGTAGAAACTCCAATACTTATAGTAAGACTTCTCCCGGGGATAATAACTTCCTCGCCATCAAATTTGCTTTTATTGACAGCGTCCCGTAATCTTTCAGCAAAAACTCTGGCATTCTCCTTATTGGTTTCGCTGCATATAAAGGAAAATTCCTCTCCACCATAACGATAAACTCTATCTGTTTTTCTCTTATTCTCAAGAAAAATTTTTCCTATTTTCTTTAAAACCATATCTCCTTTTTGATGGCCATGAACATCATTATATGTCTTAAAAAAATCAATATCTATCATCAGAAGCGATAGGCTCTTAACATATCTTATTGCTTCGTTTAAGGCATCCTTTAAATCCATATCAAATTTTCTCCTGTTAAACACACCTGTTAGTTCATCTATAAGAGTTAATTTCTTTATTTTCTCATAATTTAAAGCCCTCTCTATTGCAATTGAAATCTCATAGGCAAGTATGTTTAGAAAATATTCATGCTTGCTGGAGAATGCATTTGTCTTTTTTGAATCAATATAAATTATCCCCTTTACGTCCTCATTTACAATAATTGGTATGCATATCATAGAAGTAGTTTTTTCTCCCCTCGGAATACTGTACTTAAAATATGAATTTTCAATATTACCGATAAACAGCTTGTTTTTTGTGGATAATATATATTTTATAAGAGGCATTTCCCTGCTGAATTCTACCTGTCTGATGCTATTTCCAAAACCAACCTCACTTTGAAGCCTGACTTCATCTTCATCTATAAGAATTATGGCACATCCATTACAATTAATTACCCTAAAGACTTTTTCTACAATTAAATCACATACTTTTTTTAGTTCAAGTTCCGAACCAATAGAGCTCGCTATTCCGTAGATGGCCTTTAAGATTTTTAAATCTACATTATCTTTGCTATCCATTGCTAGTTAAAGATAAGTATAATAATAGAATATTCTAAAACACGGGCTATAAAAATAGGCTTCAAATAGTTCAACGATTTTAATTATCAAAGTCTTTTGTTTATTATAAATCTTTAAAATCTTTTATTCTACTTTTTTAATATTTTATCGATTACTGACAGATAGCCTTACCTGGAATGATGCCCGTGGAACACCTTATAAATATACAAGTAATGGCAGTAGCTATACACTGAAAAGTTTTGGCATAAATAAAATAGAGGGCGGAAACGATGACATCACTTTTGTTAATGGAGTAACGATAGAGAATGGGTCGTTCTCTAAATAGTTGGTGCCGCTATTTACCACAGTTGTATTTTATTTAAATAATTTTCTTGATTTTTTTAACTACAGCATCAGCAAATTCCTGAGTACCCACAGCAGTAGGGTCGTCCCTGTCTTCTTTTAAATCATAGGTAACATACTTTCCTTCTCTGATATTTTCAGCAATAGCTGCCTCAAGTATATCAGCACATTCTTTTTCATCTATGTACCTCAGCATCATTACTGCTGATAGCATCATTGCTGTAGGATTTACTTTATTTAGCCCTTTATATTTAGGTGCACTTCCGTGCGTGGGCTCAAAAAGCGCAATTTCTTTTCCTATATTTGCACCGGGAGCCACTCCCAGCCCACCGACCAATCCGGCCGCAAGATCGGAAATTATATCACCGTATAAATTTGGCAAAACCAGAACATCATAAAGCTCTGGTTTCTGTACAAGTTGCATACACATATTATCCACAATTCTATCCTCTGATTCTATGTCGCTGTATTCAGATGCAACTTTTTTGAACACTTCAAGAAACAGCCCATCGGAATACTTCATTATATTAGCTTTGTGAATGCCAGTGACTTTTTTCCTGTTATTTTCTCTGGCATATTCAAAAGCAAACCTTATTATGTTTTCTGATCCTGTGACAGAAATCGGTTTAATACTTATTCCGCTGTCTTCTCTTATAACCGAACTGCTCTTTTCTTTTATAAAATCAATCAGTTCCAGCGTTTCTTTTTTTCCTTTTTCAAATTCTATCCCCGCATAAAGGTCTTCTGTATTTTCTCTTATTATTACAATATCTATTCCTGTATATCTGCTCTTAACCCCGGCATAACTTTTACATGGCCTTACACAGGCATACAGATTAAATAGCTGTCTCATTGCAACATTTACACTTCTAAAACCTGTTCCTACCGGAGTAGTTATCGGACCTTTTATACCTACTTTATTTCTTTTAAGCGATTCAATAACTCTATCTGGCAGAACTGTTCCCTCTTTTTCATAAACTTCTGCACCTGCATTTACAACATCCCATTCAATATCCACTCCAGTTGCCTCAACTACTTTTACTGTAGCTTCTGTTATTTCCGGCCCGGTGCCATCGCCCGGTATTAATGTTATTTTATGCTTCATAAATTAAACCCCTTATTCTTTTCAATATGATTTACAAGCCCGCCATCATTTAAAATTTTTATCATTACTTCTGGCAAAGGATTGAATTTTATTTCTAAATTTTTTGTTTTATCTGTGA
>JAQVHC010000107.1 GCA_028696435.1 Actinomycetota bacterium
GTATCTTTATTATTTAATTTTTTTGCAGGATTTCCTTTCAATTAATCTTGCTTTAAGTACCAGCTGGGTGTCAGGCATTTTATTTTTCTTAATGCTTTCTATTAAAATTTTTGCTGCGCTATAGCCCATTTCGTATTTTTTTTGTGACATTGTCGTAAGGGGCGGAGTTAAAAAAGCAGAGGTATAAATGTTATCTATACTTATCACAGAAAGATCATCAGGTATTATAATGTCCTTTTCTCTGCAGTATTTATATACCCCAAAAGCCATAAAGTCGCACATAGCAAAAATTGCAGTAAAATCGCCTGATTTTGTAAATAAGTTTTTTACTGTTTTATAACCACCCACTATACTTTCATCACCTTCACATATATATTCATCTCTGAATACAATATTATTATCATCGAGAGCAGCTTTATATCCCCTGAGTCTATCCTGGAAGATTTTAATTTTCTGAGGCGAAGAAACTACACCAATTTTTTCATGACCAAGTCTAATTAAATAATTTGTAGCATCATAAGCTGCACTAAAATTATCTGTAATAACATAGGATGAATTTACATCAGGAATATATCTATCAATCAATACTGTCGGTATACCTTTCTTGATTATATTATTTAGCAATTCAGTATCTTTTTTACCACCAGCGATACCACCCAGAATTATTCCATCAATACCACGGCTTAAGAACATTTCTACTAAAGACGCCTGGACTTCATAATCATTGTCAGTATTTGCAAGAATAACATTATATTTGTTTTTCCTTGCATAATCATCCACCCCCCTTACAATTTCCGGGAAGAATGGATTTATTATATCAGGGAGAATCAATCCTATATAATTAGTTTTTTTAGTACGCATGCTTCTGGCAATCTGACTTGGCCTATATCCTAAATCATTGGCAATTGCCATTATTTTATCCAGGGTTTTTTTATTAACCATTTCAGGATTGTTAAAGGCTCTGGATACAGTCATATGTGATACGCCTGCTTTTTTAGCTATTTCATAGATGTTAACCATTATTCTATAACTCTAATAATAATTATTATTTAACCTTAAAAGCTTTATATGAAAATAATTTTATTTCTTAATTTTAATATTGACAACCTAAATTATATAGATTATTATTGTTATCAATAACAGTTATTGATAACAATAATAATGAGTTTATATTACATTCAATAATAAATCAATATTTATAATTTTAAATTATTTTAAATAAGTTTTTAAAAACATTTACAAAATTTAGTGGAGGAATTTAATGGAAAAAATGAAAAGTAAAGAAATTAGGGTAGCGATAGCAGGAGTAGGATGCTGTGCATCACATCTTATTCAGGGGGTGTATAAGTATTACGATATTGAAGATAATTCAGAATGGATTCCTGGATTAATGCATCCTGTACTGGGAGGCTATAGGATAAGAGATATAAAATATGTTGCTGCCTTCGATATAGACAGGGCCAAGGTAGGTAAAGATCTTTCAGAGGCAATATTTGCAAAGCCCAATAATATGACAATATTTGCAGATGTTCCAAAACTGAATGTTGAAGTAAAAATGGCTCCAATAATGGATGGAGCACCTGATCATTTAAGAAAATTTTATGATGTAGCCGATGATTTAAAACCATGTGATGTAGTGAAAGAACTTAAAGATTCTGGAGCTGAAATACTTGTTAACTATATACCTACTGGATCAGATGAAGCAGCAAAATTTTATGCAGACTGTGCTATTGAAGCAGGTTGCGCATTTATAAACTATATGCCTACTTTTATATCCAGTGATAAAGAATATATAGAAAAAGCTAAGAAAGCTAAAGTTCCACTTATAGGTGATGATATAAAATCCCAGATAGGAGCTACTATTCTCCACAGAGTGCTAGCTCAGCTGTGTGTGGACAGAGGTGTAAAGATAAATAAAACATCACAGCTTAATTTTGCCGGTAATACTGACTTTGTAAACCTTGTTAAAAGAGGAGAATCAAAAGAGTTCTCTAAAAAGGATTCTGTTGAGAGTCTTATCCCATATAAAGCTGAAGTATCAGTGGGTTTCGGGTTCATAGGTCTGCAGAGAGACAATAAAGTATGCAGATTGTATTTTGATGCTGAAAATTTTGGAGGTAATCCTGTAAGAATATGGCTTGAGGCATCAATTGAAGACTCTGCTAATGCGGCAGGGATAATAATAGATGCAGCAAGATATGCAAAGATAGCTTTAAGCAGAGAAATAGGAGGTCCACTTTATTCAGTATCTTCTTATCTTATGAAACATCCTCCAAAAAAATTTCCTGATAAGGAAGCACAAGACAATTGTGAGAAGTTTATAGCTGGAGAAATAAATTGGTAGACATAGCTGTACTCGGGCATATATTAAAAGAAAAAATAATCTTTCCTGACAGGGAAATATATCCAGTACTGGGTAGTCCCGTAGCATATTCATCAGTCTGTATGGCCTCTCTTGGCGTAGATGTAGGGATAGTTACAAAGATTGGGAAGGATTTTCCAGAAGAACTTCTTAAAGTCTTTAATGAAACCAAAGTAAACATTGAAGGAATAAAAATCTGCAATAATTCAACTGAAAATAAGCTAATTTATGATTCTAAAGGTAATAAAAGAGTAGAGTTTTTATCCAAAGCAGATGAAATAAATTTTGAAGATATTCCTGATACTTTTTTGAGTGCAAAGATATTTACAATTAGTCCTATAGATTATGAAGTCAGATTTAATACTATAAAAAGTATCTATAATTTAGGAAGAATAACAGTAGTAGATATTGGTGGATATGGCGGAGGAACTTCAAAAAATCATCCTGTATTAAAAAATGGTCATGAGATAAAGAGAATTTGCCCATTTTTTAACATTGTAAAAGGTTCTATTGAAGATTATTCACATATATTTGGAAATGCTGTAAATGAGGTCGAAATTTCGAAGAAAATATTAGAATGGGGAGCAGATATAAGTATTGTTACCCTCGGCTCAAATGGTTCTTTCATAAGAAATAAAGACAAAGGCGAATATATACCTGCTTACCCTGTAAAACCTTTTGTTGACCCGACAGGAGCAGGTGATTGTTACCTGGCGGGTTTTCTTGCAAGTTATTTAGATAGTAAAGACCCTTTCAAAGCTGGTTATTTCGGGAGTGCTGTTACTTCTTATATCATTGAAAGAAGCGGAGGAGTAATTGCCACAAGAATGCCATCAAAATCTGATGTATTAAAGAGAATTAATAACTTTAAAAATACTAAATTATAAAACTTTTTAGAAAGGAAAATAATGACAGATAAAAAGAAGAAAGTAGGAATTGGAGTTATAGGAGCCGGAAGTGTTGCTGAAATTGCACATTTTCCTTCAATAGCACAAATACCCGAAGCGGAACTTGTAGCAGTCTGTGATGTTGTTGAAGAACGTTGCGAGAGGGCTATTAAGAAATGGGGCGCAAAATATTCGTACACAGATTATCAGGAAATGATAAAAAGGGATGATATCGAACTTGTTATTATAGCAAGTCCAAATCTGTATCATCATGAACATGCAATTGCCTGCGCACAGGCCGGAAAGCATGTAATAATTGAGAAACCTTTTGCATGCACTAATTACGAAGCATGGGATATTGTGAATACAGCAAAAAAATATAATACAAGAGTAATGGTTGGGTGCAACTATCGATTCTGGGAACAACATCTTATTGCAAAAGAACTACTAAGCCAGAATATAATTGGAGACTTAAAAATGGGAAGCTCAAAATCACATGAATCATGGGACCTCTATCATGAAATGATATCGTATACAAAATTCAGACAGGATCCAAAACTTGCAGGTGCAGGAGCATTATTTGACCTTGGTTCTCACATGGTGGACCTGCTTTTGTGGTTTATGGGTAAAGAAGTCAAAAGAGTCTGCGGTATTGCTAAAAATATCACCAGACCGAAAGAGTACACAGTCCTCGACGACTGTGTTTATATACAGATCGAGTTTGAGGATAATACTTATGGCATGGTTGACCTGAATAGATTTTCACCAGCTGTTACCCAGGGATGCGAATTGCTGGGTACTGAAGGTACTATTCTTACAAGCTCCGAAGCTCAGAATCCTTATCAGTCGGCCCCTATGGCAATATATATAGAGAGGGATTATGAGTGGGAGACGCTTCCGGAAATAATAAAAGATTACAGGTATCCACAGATTTTCTGGGCAACTGATAATGTAACAAGACCGCTTCAGCAAAGGTGGGTCTCAATTTT
>JAQVHC010000014.1 GCA_028696435.1 Actinomycetota bacterium
TTCATGCTCTGCAAGGGGCCTGCCGGTTTTTATAACATACTGTTCACCGTCATATCGTGGTTGTGCGAATTCTTTAGAGAAGAAGTCAAAGTCAGTTTTACCAATGGCTTCCTCAGTTGTTTTCAGCCCGAATTTATCGGCCAGCGCTCTGTTGATTAGAACAAACCTGCTTTCTCTATCTTTAAAGTATATTGAGTCTGGTATATTATCCATAAGAGAATTAAAGAAATTCTTCTGCTTGGCCAGAAGATAATTGTATTTAGAATTATCTTCGTATGTAATATCCCTGGATATACATAGTGTACCAATTATATTTCCTTCTTCATCATACCAGGGTGTAATATCACTGGATAACAGGGTTTCGTTATTAGAATGTGGAATTTTTTCTACTTTATTTATAATTGGTTTGCCATTTTTAATGACATCTTTTTCATTTTTTGCATGCTCTGCAGCTATTTTTTCAGGGAAAATATCAAAATCTGTTTTTCCTATAAAGTAGTCAGGTTCCTTCCTGTGAAAATCTGCTTTCGCTTTATTTACCATAACAAACCTGTTTTCTCTGTCTTTGATATAAAAATGGGCCGGGATACTATCAATTATGGATTTTAAATTATAATTATTATCAGCATAACCAGGAAGTTTAGTTTGGTTATTCATTTTCTCACCTTGGTAAATTATTTAAATATTTTATAGCATTTTGTGAAATTATGCAGATATAACTTAAGGTTAATTAGTGTTTACAGTTGATTACCTGCAAGCATAGAATATTAAATATAATTAAATATAAATTTACGCTGAGATTAATAAAAAACTACTAATTCTGAATAAAAGCTCATATTATTTAAAACTTTTAATATTGTAATATTAATGTACTCTTTATATCTATATTATTCCGGTTTTTAAAAGTTATAAAAAATAGTGGTAAATATAACTCTTAAAAAGTTAATATAATATATATCTTTCTTTTAATTAATCCAAAAAATTATTACATATACTTAAAGTAAATATATTTGCTCTATAATTTAGCAAACTTAATTAATTCAGTCAAATGCGAACCTGTTTAATCTATTCATATCATGATATGTACATACCGGGGTTAAACCATACATGTAATTACTTGTGGCTAAAAGAAATTTCTTGTTTTATGTATAAGGAAAGTAAATGAAATTGAAAATATGAAATTGACAATAAATAACCGGGTAGTATTATTATTTATTAATAATGATAATCATTATCATTTGCGAAAGTATTGATAAATATTAAAAATATAATATTTAATATTGTTGGTTTATAGGGGTTTGTAAGATTATTAATAAGATTAATTGGATTCAGGGATAGGCAGGCAATGGACGTTCAGGAAGCTAACGGAGCCGATAAAAAAAATATTGATGAATACAAGAAGAAAATAAAAAATAGTGGTTTAAGACTGACTACAACCCGCATGATTATACTCGATACTTTTATTGAAAATCCAGGTGATTTAACTGCTGAAGAATTGTTTCTACTGTCACATAAGAAATGTCCAAAGATTGGACAGGCAACAATTTACCGTAATTTAAAAATGCTGGAAAAGGAGGGCGTTATAGAAAAGGCAGGTTATAAGGACAACAGGGCTGCATATAGAATAAAAGAAAGGCCGTCTGCCGATTATAGTAGTAAGAGTTACGTAAAGTCAGGAATAAACCGCGAAGAAGTCAGTGGAAAATCGAGTAAAAAAGCCAGTGAAGAAGTCAGTGAAAAAAAGATCAGAAAAGCCGGTGAAAAAGCAAATTCTAAAATTAGCAGGAAATCTAATATTATGGATAAAGAATCCGGTGTCGAATCCTCATTAGATTTTAATCATGAGTCTAATTTTCGTTATAATTCTGATTATGAAAGAACTTTAAAAAGCTATATGGATATGGAAAAAATAGAAGAGATCCAGGACCGATTGGCTGGATGGCTTTCTGATTTAAAGAAAATAAAAAGAGAAAGGGAGTTGGAATTGGAAGATGCAATAAAAGATTTTGGAAAAGTTGATAAGATAATTAATTATTATCAGAATAAGGAAAGCAATCTTATACAGATGCTTCTAAAAGTTCAGAGTGAATACAGATGGCTCCCCAGGCATATCCTGTTATATATCAGTAACAAATTAAACGTCCCCCTTACAAACATTTATGATATTGCAACATTCTATAAATTTTTTAATCTAGAACCACAGGGGAGACATTCTATTGTGGTTTGTATGGGCACAGCCTGTCATGTAAGGGGAGCAGCCAATCTGCTCCAGAGAGTTGTAAATGTTCTCGGGATAAAACCTGGAGACACAACACGTGATTATAAATTTACTTTAAGCACGGTAAATTGTCTTGGCTGTTGTGCACTGGGGCCTGTTATGATGATTGATAATAAATATTACAGTAACCCTCAAACAGCGAAGCTAAAGAAAATATTAAATCAGTTTCAATAACAATTTCAATAAAAGGTGAGGTCCGGAATGTCTGTTAAAATTAATTCAATTGAAGATTTAAAAAAAATAGCCTCGGAATATGAAGAACAACTCAAAGATTCAGTAATAATCTCAATATGTTCTGGCACCGGGTGCAAAGCGTATTCATCTGATGATATTTACGCCGGTATTCAGAAAGAGATTGAAAGAAAAAAACCGGAAAAAAGAATTATTTTAAAAAGAACAGGATGCCATGGGTTCTGTGAAAGAGGCCCCGTCATAGTTATATACCCGGGTGATATCTGCTATCTGGGAGTTACTGAAAAAGATATACCCGAAATTGTAGAAAAAACCATAGAAGGCGGGGTTGCAGAATCTCTTCTTTATGTTAATGAAAATGGGAAACCGGTACTTAAAGAAGACGATATTCCATTTTATAAATTTCAGAAAAGAATTGTCTTTGGAAATAACTCAAAAATAGACCCGAAAAGTATCCAGGATTATATCAGAATTGGTGGCTACCAGGCCCTTATCGGAGTCCTTAAAGAAAAAACTCCTGAAGAAGTTATACAGATAATAAAAGATGCAAACATCAGGGGAAGGGGAGGCGGAGGTTTTTCTGCAGGAATCAAATGGGAGATAGCGAGAAAAGCTTCTGAAGAGCCTAAATATATAATTGTTAATGCTGATGAGGGAGACCCGGGCGCTTATATGGATAGAAGTATCCTTGAAGGAAACCCGCACAGTATACTTGAAGGTCTGATAATAGGAGCATATGCTATAGGTTCAAACAGTGGCTTTATATTTGTAAGGCATGAATATCCCCAGGCTGTAGAGAATATAAGGGTTGCAATAGACAGTGCAAGGGAATATGGAATCCTTGGAGATAACATAATGGGCTCTGGATTCAATTTTGATGTTATGGTTCATGAAGGTGCCGGAGCTTTTATCAGTGGAGAGGAAACGGCTCTTATAAAGTCTATTGAAGGTAAAGTGGGAGAACCTGTTCCCAAACCCCCATACCCTGCTGTAGAAGGGTTATATTCTAAGCCGACGCTTATAAATAATGTAGAGACTTTTGCAAATATTCCTCTGATTATTAAAAATGGGGCTGACTGGTTCAGGAGTACAGGAACAGAATGCAGCAGCGGGACAAAAATATTTTCTCTTGTCGGTAAAGTAAAAAACACAGGACTTGTTGAAGTGCCTATGGGAATTACGTTAAGAGATATTGTTTATAAAATTGGTGGCGGAATTAAGGGTGATAAAAAATTTAAAGCCGTCCAGACCGGAGGCCCTTCCGGTGGAGTAATACCCGAAGAACTTCTTGACCTCCCTATAGATTTTGACAGACTAACGGAAGCAGGAACAATGATGGGCTCGGGTGGAATGGTGGTTATGGATGAAACTTCCTGTATGGTAAATGTTGCCCATTATTTCTTGGGTTTTTTAGCCGATGAGTCCTGTGGAAAATGTGTTCCATGCAGGGAAGGAATAAGGCAGATGATTTATATTTATGAAAGGATAATGGAAGGTAAGGGCAGCAGGGAAGATTTAAAAATTTTAGAAGATATAGCGCTGCTGGTAAAAGAAGCTTCATTATGTGCTCTTGGTACTACGGCTCCTAACATAGTTCTTACAACATTAAAATATTTCAGGGAGGAATATGAAGCTCATATTTATTACAATACCTGTCCCGCCAGAGTCTGTCTACCTTTAATAACATATACTATAAATACTGATAAGTGTGCCGGCTGTGGAATCTGTGTTAAATCGTGCCCTGTAAGTGCAATAAGCGGGGAAATTAAAAAACCACATTCAATAAATATCGAGATGTGTATTAAATGTGGCTCATGTCTTGAAGTCTGTCCGGAAAAATATAATGCAATTGAGATAAAAACAGGTTCAGCTTCTGAAAAAGTAAAGGTAAAGGAAAAGGAAGAGGATATAAGAACGTAGTTGAGGGTAAAATGAAAAGTATAAGCAGAGAGTAGAAAATATAGCAGGGAGCAGATAAGAGTATGGAGAAATGAGGAATATGAAGAATTATAAATTTTTTTAGAACAGGGCAGGAATAACAGTACCGTGACCACGAGCCGGGAAACTGTAAAAAAGTGATCGAGAATTAAATGGTAAACTTAAACGGTAAACCCGCAGAAAATAATTATGAGAGAAAATGAGGGAGAAAATAATTATGAATGTCAGAAACACAAAAAAAGAAGATTCATGTAAAGAAAAAATTAATATAATTGTAGATGGAGAGAGGTTTGAAATAGACAGCAATATCACTGTATTTGAAGCTGTAGAAAAAATGGGTAAATATATTCCTACATTATGTTATAACGAGAAGTTAAAATCATATGGTGCCTGCAGGTTGTGTATTGTGCAAATAGAAAAAAACGGAGTTTCAAAAATTGTCGCTTCATGTGTATATCCCGCAGAAGATGGTCTTATAGTATATACTGAAAGTCCAGAAGTTGAGAAAATAAGAAAAAGCCTTGTCGAGCTATACCTCGCATTATTTCCATTTAATGATGAGATTAAAAAGCTGGCAAAAAAATATGGACTAAAAGGGACAAGGCTCAGGAAAGAAAATAGCTACTGCATTCTCTGTGGTCTGTGTGTAAGGTATTGCAGGGAGGTCAAAAAAAATAATGCTGTAGGATTTGTTGGAAGGGGTACAAACAAGAAAGTTGCATTTATTCCGGAATCATCTTATTTTAAGTATTGCGAAAAGTGTATGGAATGTATGAATCTATGTCCAACAGGAGTATTTCCTTCTAACTTTGGCATGGAAAGAATTCCCCAGATTAGTGATTAATAGTAAATTGTACCTGTGATTTAATTAAAAGTAGCTGATTGATAATCTTAATAATATGCAGCAGTGCAAATATAATAACAGATTAATAATATTTAATATATTTTAGAAGAGGAGATTAAATAGTGGAGACAGAGTCAAAAGTAAAAGAACAGGCAGGATTTAACTTCGATGATTATCAGCCGGCAGAAATGGAGAGAAGAGTTGAAAATGCGTGTGTGTCAAAATCCAAACTCTCTTTTTTAAGTCTGTTACTTCTTTCAATTCTTGCAGGAGCTTACATTTCGCTCGGCGCAGGATTTTTTACCATGGTAGTTTTTGATTCCAGTTTGAGTGTTGGTCTTACGCGAACGGTGGGTGGGATTGCTTTTTCACTCGGGCTTATACTTGTAGTTATTGCAGGAGGAGAGCTTTTCACCGGGAATAATATGCTTATGATGGGAGCTGCTTCTGGAGTTATAACATATAAACAGATGCTGAAAAACTGGGGGATAAGTTATCTTGGTAATTTTATAGGCTCTCTTTTGATGGTTTTCCTTATGTTTCTTACAGGTATATGGAAAATGAAAGATTGTATGCTGGGAGCTAAGATGGTTCTAATAGCGGCTGATAAGGTAAATTTGACTTTTCTTGAAGCTTTTTCCAGGGGCATAATGTGTAACTTACTGGTCTGTCTGGCCGTGTGGTTGTGTTACAGCGCAAGAAATGTTGTAAGTAAAATTGCTGCTATTATATTTCCTATAACGGCATTTGTAGCTCTCGGGTTTGAACACAGCATTGCAAATATGTATTTTATTCCAATCGGGATTCTGTTAAAGCAAAATGCCAGTGTTGTAAATATGGCATCTAATATGTCTCAGGGCACATCTCTTGACAGGCTTAATACTATAGGATTTCTTGGTAACCTACTACCTGTAACAGCCGGTAATATAATAGGTGGAGCTATTATGGTAGCTCTTACATACTGGCTGATATTCGTGCTGCCGTCCAGAAGGAAAGAAATGAGTGGAAAGTGAATGATGTAAAATGGTGGTGTGAATGGCAAAAACAGAGAGTAGCGTTGCAAATAATAAGTAGGAAATAGTAGAAATAATAGTTATTGGATAGAAGAAAATAATGGTAAAAGTATTGAATAGTGGAGTAAGTAGCAGGTAATAAGTAGCAGGCAGAAAATATTGATTTTTATATTATTTTAGTATAGCAGTAATATTTAGCAAAATTGTCACTCTATTAGCCGGAGCATTAAAGGCATAATGTATTTAAAAAAATTAGAATTAATAAATTACAGAAATTATAGTAAGGTTAATTTAGATTTTGGAAAAGATACAATTCTAATTATTGGTAATAATGGAAATGGTAAAACAAATTTGCTGGAATCCATACATTATTTATCAACGGGCAAATCTCACAGGACTTACACTCAGGATGAAATAATCAAGTGGGGAAGTAAGCAGTCCTGGATAAGAGCTATCGTTGGTTCAGATGGGGTTAGCCCTGTGAACCATCTTATAGAAATAGAAATGCGAAAAGATAATGAAACCAGGATAAAGGTGGATAAGACAACCAGAAGAAAAAAGACAGATTTTGTGTCAATACTTCCCACTGTAATTTTTTCCCCTGACGATTTGAAAATTATAAAAGATGGTCCTTCAGAAAGGAGAAATTTTCTTGATAGTCTGCTTGAGAAAATTGATAGCAGCTATTACAGGCAGAGGCTGCAGTATCAGAAAATACTTGCTCAGAGGAATAGCCTGATTAAAAGTGCTGACAAAAGTGCCGGCAGTAAAATTGATAGAGAAATCAATTTAACTCTTGAGGCCTGGGATAGCAATCTGGTAAAGTATGGGAGCAGTGTTATAAAAAAGAGATATGAACTCCTGGACGAAATAAGACCGGAATTTAAAGATTACATGGAGAACTTTTTTAAAGGAGTGTCTGCAGATATATTTTATGTATTCAGCTGGAACAGAAAAAATATGCCGGATAGTTTTGAGAATGAAAGTTCCGGGAATTATCAGGATGTAGAAATTCAGGATGAAGATAATTCTGTAGTGGGGAGTATGGAGAGGAACCTGGAAGAAGTTTTTTACAGAAAATTAAGAGAAAATATTGATAAAGATATGCAGTATAAAATTACAACGATAGGACCACACAGGGATGATTTTGTAATTCTGCTTAACGGGAAAAATTTGAGGTTTTTTGGATCCCAGGGACAGCAGAGAGTAGCTTCTATATGTTTAAGGCTCTGTGAACTGGACATATTAAAGGAAAAGATAAAAGAGGATCCCGTTCTTCTTCTGGATGATGTTTTCTCTGAGCTTGATATTGAAAGAAAAAAGATGCTTGTAAAAGCTGTCAAAAATAAATTCCAGACATTTATAACTGCTACAAATATGAGTTATCTTGATAAGCTGGACATGGAATTTGGCAGTAAACTGCTTGTCATGGATAACGGCATAACACCTCTTGATTTATAAAGGGTTTATAAAAAATTAGAATTTATTTTATGTTTATATGTAACAGATATGAAAGAAATTGAGGATATAAAAAATATAATCGGTGACCTTGTAAGGGATTTAAATATGGAGGCCAAATTAAACGTTACTAACATATTTAATCACTGGGAAGAAATTGTAGGAACCGAAATAAGCAGAAAAGCAAAACCAGATAAAATAGTCAGAAATACATTATATGTGTCAGTAGCCAGTTCTACATGGGCAAATGAACTCGGGATGATGTCCAATCAACTGATTGATAGGATAAATTCATTCGTTGGAGAAGATGTAGTTAAAAGCATAAAATTCAGACAAAATCTTTAAAATTTACAGCCCCGTTTTAACCAAATTTTGGTCAAAATATGGTATAATATAGCCTGATATTGGTATTAAAATTACCTGAATATTAGCAGGAAAATTTTTATATTCAATCAATATAAGGGTAATGGGTATTAAGACAGTTCTTATACTTACTTATTACCCTTTATTTGTGTATCTAATAGAATAAATTGACGGAAAGGCGGAGATTTTCTTTGGAAAAATCAAGCTATGATGCTAAAGATATAACAGTTCTCGAAGGACTATCTGCAGTTCGCAAGAGACCGAGCATGTATATTGGCTCAACCGGTTCGAGGGGACTTCACCACCTCATTTATGAAGTTGTAGACAACAGTATAGATGAAGCAATGGCCGGGTTCTGTGATAGTGTGATGGTTGTATTAAATGCAGATGACTCTGTTACTGTAGTGGATAATGGACGCGGGATACCTGTTAAAAAAGTGGAAAAATATGATAGGTCGGCAGTTGAAATAGTACTTACAAAACTGCATGCAGGAGGCAAATTTGGAGGTGAAGGATATAAAGTATCCGGTGGATTGCATGGTGTCGGAGTTTCTGTTGTAAATGCTCTCTCGGAGAAATTAACTGCAGAGGTAAGAAGGGATGGATATATTTACAGGCAGGATTTTAAAAGAGGAGAACCTGTTACCGACCTTATAAAAGGTGAAAAAACTACTGCTCATGGGACTGCAATTACTTTCTATCCGGATAGAGAAATATTTGAGGAGATAGATTACAAATTTGAGATACTTGCAAGCAGAATGAAGGAAATGGCTTTTTTAAACAGAGGTTTAAAAATAACTCTGGTAGATTCAAGAGAAGAGCCAGAAAAGAAAGAAGTATATCAGTATGATGGTGGAATAGTGGATTTTGTAAAGTATCTATGTGAGAAAAAAGATGTTCTGCATAAAAATGTGATTTATTTCAAAAATGAAGCAGATGACCATGAAGTAGAAGTTGCTATGCAATACACAACCGGTTATGCGGAAAGCATATTTTCATTTGCCAATAATATAAATACTACAGAAGGCGGAACACATCTGAGTGGTTTTAAAGGCGCGCTTACAAGGACAATAAATGATTATGCGCGAAGTACGAATATGCTAAAGGAAAAAGATGAAAATCTTTCAGGTGAAGATATAAGGGAAGGCCTTACTGCTATTATAAGTGTTAAGCTAAAAGACCCTCAATTTGAAGGTCAGACTAAAACCAGACTGGGCAACAGTGAAATAAAAAGTTTTGTTGAATCTACTGTTAATACAAAACTTTCTGAATTTCTGGAAGAAAATCCAGCAATAGGTAAAGTTATAGTAGGCAAATGTATAGAAGCTTCCAGAGCAAGAGCTGCAGCAAGAAAAGCAAGGGATCTTACCAGAAAGAAATCCCTGCTGGAAAGCAGTTCCCTTCCGGGTAAACTCGCTGATTGTTCCATAAATGACCCAAAATATTGCGAATTATTTCTCGTAGAGGGGGATTCAGCAGGAGGAAGTGCAAAGCAGGCAAGGGATAGGAGATTTCAGGCAATCCTGCCTCTGAGGGGTAAGATATTAAATGTTGAGAAAGCAAGATTAAACAGGGTGTTGAGCAGCGAAGAAATTCAGGCAATAATAACTGCTATGGGCTCGGGAATAGGGGAAGATTTTGATATTAGAAATGCCAGATATAATAAGATAATAATAATGACAGATGCTGATGTTGACGGAGCACATATAAGAACATTAATTCTGACTTTTCTTTATCGTTACATGCCGGAATTAATTGAAGCCGGTTATGTTTATATAGCACAGCCACCTTTATATCAGGTTAAAAATAATAAAGAAGTTTCTTATGCATACAGTGATAAAGAACTCGAGAGCCTTAAGGAGAAATATGAGGATAAAAAGATTACTGTCCAGCAGTATAAAGGTCTGGGAGAAATGGACCCCGAGCAGCTCTGGGAAACAACAATGAATCCAGAGTCAAGAACACTGCTTAAAGTTGAAATTGAAGATAAACTGATTGCTGATGATGTTTTTTCAACTCTGATGGGCGATAAAGTAGAACCAAGAAGAGAGTTTATTGAGAAAAATGCGAGAGGCGTATCCTTTATAGATATATAATTAGTAATTTTATTGTAGCAGGCAAAAGGGTACTTTTTATATACGAATAAAAGAATGAAATAAATGTATAAATATATATAGGGTAAAGATAGTACTTAATAGTTATTAGTAAAGGTAAAATTTAAAATAGAATGGTGGGTAATAGTAAAGTCAGGTGTAAGAATAAATGGTATTTGAATTAAGAGGTAAAGTAAAAAATATTGAAATTGAATCCGAAATGCAGGATTCATATTTGAGCTATGCTATGAGTGTAATTATCGGCAGGGCGTTACCTGATGTGAGAGATGGCCTAAAGCCAGTTCACAGGAGAATATTGTATGCCATGAATGATATGGGGATGAAATCCAGTTCACCATATAAAAAGTGCGCACGTATTGTGGGTGAGGTTCTTGGAAAGTATCACCCGCATGGTGATACAGCAGTTTATGATGCTATGGTGCGAATGGCCCAGGATTTTTCCCAGCGTTATGTTTTGATAGATGGACATGGAAATTTTGGTTCTGTTGATGGTGACAGAGCTGCTGCTATGAGATATACCGAGGCAAGGCTTTCTCCTATTGCAGAGGAACTTCTGGCTGATATTGACAAGGACACAGTAGATTTTATAGATAATTTTGATAGCTCCCTAAAAGAGCCGGTGGTATTGCCTGCCAAATTTCCAAATCTTTTAGTCAATGGTTCCTCCGGTATTGCGGTAGGAATGGCTACAAATATACCCCCGCACAACCTCGGCGAGGTGATTGATGGGGTAATCCATTGTATAGATAATCCTGAATGTTCGGTTAAGGATCTTATGAAAAGGATTAAGGGTCCGGATTTTCCTACCGGTGGAATAATAATGGGCATAGGGGGAATTAAGGAAGCTTATGAAACAGGAAGAGGCCGTATTGTCGTAAGGGGAAGGGTACATCAGGAACAGCCTAAAAAAGGCAGAACCCAGGTAATAATAACCGAGATTCCATACCAGGTTAACAAATCTAATCTTATTGAAAAAATAGCCGAACTGGTAAGAACTAAAAAAATAGAAGGAATTAATGATCTAAGGGACGAATCCGATAAAAGCGGAATGAGAGTAGTTATAGAACTAAAAAAGGATGCAGTCCCGAGTGTGGTGATTAATTCCTTATACAAAAATACCCAGCTTGAAGATACTTTTGGAATAATAATGCTGGCTCTTGTTGATGGTATACCAAAAACTTTAAGTCTCCGGAGCTTAATAGATGAGTATATAAAACACAGATACAATGTTGTAGTAAGAAGGACAAAATTTGAGCTAAAAAAAGCCGAGGAACGAGAACACATACTGCAGGGACTCTTGATAGCGCTGGATAATCTGGATGAAGTAATTAAAACTATAAGGTCATCAAAAGATGTCCCTACTGCAAGGGAAAGGCTTGTAAAGAAATTTAAGCTTACTGTGATACAGGCACAGGCAATACTTGACCTTAGATTACATCGTTTGACCGGTCTTGAGCGGGACAAAATAAAAGAGGAACATAAACAATTGATAGAGCTGATAGACAGGCTAAAGAAAATCCTCGGAGATGATAAGTTGATATATGGAGTGATTAAAGAAGAGCTGAAGGAGATAAAGAAAAAGTATGGTGATGAAAGAAGAACAGATATAACTACAGATATTTCGGATATTGAGATTGAAGATTTAATACCAGAAGAAGAAAACGTAATATCCATCTCTCATTCAGGTTATATCAAAAGAGTTCCGGTGACAACATATAGAAAACAGGGAAGAGGTGGTAAGGGAGTAACCGGAACTAATTTAAAGGAGGATGATTTTGTAGAGCATCTTTTTATAGCATCAACTCATCACTACATAATGTTTTTCTCAAATATGGGGAAAGTTTACAGAATGAAGGTTCATCAGATTCCTACGGGGAGCAGAATGTCAAAAGGCAAAGCTATTGTAAACTTACTTCCATTTGTACCCGGTGAAAGAGTTGCTGCGATAATTGCTGTAAAGGATTATGGTGAGGACCAGTATTTAATAATGGCAACCAAAAAAGGTATGATTAAAAAAACTTCTATAGAAGCTTACAATACTTCAAGAAAAGATGGAATTATAGCTATTAATATTAAAGAAGGCGATGAATTAATAGGAGTAGAAAAATCAAGCGGCAATGATGATATTATAATGGTTTCAAGAAATGGTCAGGCTATAAGATTTAGTGAAGAAGACTGCAGACCTATGGGAAGAGCTTCACAGGGAGTAATAGGAATGAGGCTTTCAAAAGATGATGAGGTCCTTTCTATGATGGTAGTAAAAGAAACAGACGCAGACCTTTTTGTTCTGACCGAAAATGGATACGGCAAAAGAACAAAGCTCTCAGAATATAAGAAACAGAATAGAGGCGGGCTTGGTGTTAAAACTTTAAAGATTACCGGGAAAAAAGGGAAAGTATCCGGTGCCGGTATATTAAAGGATGAGTATGATGTTATGGTTATTTCTGATACCGGTGTACTTATAAGAATCCCGGCTAAATCAATATCAAGAATGGGTAGATCTACAGAGGGAGTTAAGATTATTAATCTTGGAGATAAAGCAAAGGTTGCTTCTTATTCAATTGTTGCATCAGAGGATTGAGAGGGATTGAGGGGAAAAGTAATTGTAAGTAAGAAAATTAATTATATATTTTAAAAATCGGTTTAAAAATAGATGTTTTGATATTTATGATACTTTTTATATAATACAGTTTATACAGATTAAGGTCTGGCATTTGTGTTTTCCTTGACAAAAAAATATTAAATTGCTATTTTTCATCTGGTAAAAAAATAAGTGGGGGCCTATAGCTCAGTTGGTTAGAGCGCATCCCTGATAAGGATGAGGCCTCTGGTTCGAGTCCAGATAGGCCCACCATTATTATTTATTTAGGGTTTTACTATTATTTGGGTTCTATTATAATTTAGTTTAGGCTCTATTATATTTACTATGTGGGGGTGTAGCTCAGCTGGGAGAGCGCCTGCCTTGCAAGCAGGAGGTCAGCGGTTCGATCCCGCTCATCTCCACCAGATATAAAATAAAAAGTTTTATTTTATTACCCTTTCTTTATATAATTAAGCAATATCAGTGTCGGTAAAAATAATAACAAAAAATAGTAAGAGGAATCTTTATTTCTCATAGGATACATTTAATATGACAGATATCTGGCTTGAAACATTTCTTGGTAAGATAGGGAAATATATTTTGGCTTTTCTATCCCGGTATTATTACTTTATAATTCCCGTAGTTCTTATCTACGGAATTTTTTTAACTCTTTCTTCCTATAATCTGAAAAGAATTGAAAAGGAAGCTAATTCGGAAGTAGTTAAGCAGGCAAAGAATATTATAGAAAAAAATCCTGACATAGGTTATGTAGACCTGGTCGCTAAAATAGAAATTCCATGGGAAAAAATAATAGAAAATCGTTCTTTTTTTCCTTATATCTCGGGAGCATCAGACCTGTGGGTGGCAGGGACAAGTGATTTTAATGTTAAAAAAATTGTTGCATATGATGATGAAAAGATAAAAGCGATCCTTGAAAGGAATGGTATTAATAATTTTGGTGTGAAACCCGGTACCCCAAAAAATTTATATACTGAATATACAAGGAGAATAACAGATAGAGAAGAAGAGTGGTAGCACAGCTATTATAATTCAATTACACCGGTCAACAATAAAAATAGTATAAACATAGCTGAAAAGCGGAGTAGTTGAAAATAATAATAGTTTAGAGCACCAGCTAAAGCAGATTAAAGCAGGCTTACGTAAACAAATTAAACACCGGTTCTACAACTTTTAGCAGAATCCAGAAAAATATATTGGAACTTCCCCCGATACTCGAAATTTTCTTAAAGCCTTCCATGAGTTCAAGATCATATTTAAGGAAAAAATCTGTAAATACATCGCCCATATTACCTGTTATCCAGAGAATAATAGGGATTATAATAATTGCCGGGATAATACTTCTTATTATATCACCATTAGATATAGTGATGACCCAGGTTAATATAATGGGAAGCATTATGAGGTCTGCAGAGGGAAGTACTGTATTTCCCGGTAAAATTGTTGAAATATAAACAGTTAATGGAATTATAAAAACAGATAAAACAAGTGTGGGGGGCATACCGGCCAGTATTACAGGGTCAAGACCAATATATATTTCTCTTTTTGTTATTTTCCTTTTTATAAAATCTTTTATATCTTTTATTGTAGGACTAAGGCCTTTAAAGAGAAGATTTACAGCTCTTGGGAACATTGTAAAAATGGCGGACAAAACCAGACCTCTTGTCAGGGAATAGAGGAGATTGGCACCGGGATTAAGGAAAAAATTCCTGTAACGGGTAATTGCTCCTATTATGAAACCTAAAATGAAGCCAGTTATCGTTGGTTCTGAAAAAATTCCCACTTTATACTGAATTTCTTCATAGAAAAGGTGCACCTTTTTGATAAAAGGAATTTTATCAAAGATTGTATTTATTAAATGTGATATGGGCGCCCAGCAAATGACTGGTGCCGCAGGAGTTGATATACCATTAATTCCAAAATAATTGTTAATATATATTGCATATATGTCTGACAAAATTAAAGTTATAACTGCTGTTATTAATGCGACCAGTATAGCAACCCACCTCAGGCCTGTAATGGAGAAAACAAGTGAACCTGCAAGTAAAAAGCTCCAGTAATTCCAGAGGTCAATATTTATTGTTCTGGTAAAATGCAGGAGAAGCATAATTATATTTAAAATAAAAACACCTATTATTATGTGAAGGGTAACCGGAGAATTTAAGATAGTAACTTTAGAAACAAGCCAGCCTGCGTCAATAGTTGTATATTCTTTTGTAGAATTTAAAATTATCGTATTTGTAATAGGTTTAAAAAAGTTTACAAAAAGTGTAAGAAGAATAGATACACTCATCATACCCACCAGAATAAAGGCACAATTTTTTAAATTCTTAAGCGGCTTTCTTGTGATGGTGAGGCTTATTATAAGTAATATTATTGGTATCAAAAAAACAGGTCCAATATTAATTATGTATTCAATTACTTTGCTTGTTACCGGCATAAAATTATTTTTTAAAGTTTTTAATGATGATGTTATATTATACTTACTATTCAGCATAAAATGAAGGCAGGTATAAGAATTAGTACTGATTTAATTTTGTTAGCTTAATTTAATGATAACTTAATGATAACCTGTCTGGCAGCCATTTTATGTGTAAGTTTTCTATATGTGAAAGTTTGAAAGAATTTCTGAAAATGAGATGTAATAAGATCAATAAGTGGAAAGCAAGTGTGATTTAGAAAAGAGGGCAGTAAAATATAGGTAAGAGGCCAGTATGGAGCTTGCCATAAGGTTAGTGGAAGTTAATACTGTGTCATTGAGTTAAGGCCATTATGAAAGGTGAGTAGTAAGAGGTAAGCCATATTTAATTAATCATTAGGAGAAAATCAGGATGGATGTTTACAATAAAATATTTGATGAATTAATAACCCGTGATGTCAAAAGTATTTCGATGCATTCTGGCTCGGAGCTTCTGGATGGACATAAAATAAAGCTCGATTTTTTTGAGAAAAAAGTTGTTGTAGATTTACATAAGAGAGGTGTTTCTTATTTGGAAAAAGATTCAAAAGGAGGTTCTTTAAAAGTGGGGGAGTCTCTGGATATGCATTCAGCTTCTCTTATCCTCCATTATCTTCAAAATGCAGATGGCTCGCCTCTTACAGGAAGATGGATACCATACAGAGAGTTGCCCGGAGGGCTTTTCTACTGGCAGACCATACCCGGTGTCCTGGATACTGTGGTAAAAAAATATGAAAGTAACGGTGCCGGATTTCTAAAAAGGGCTTATGAAATTGGCGGGCAAAAATACGATAGATTTAAATTTGCTTCAGTAATATACCCATTTAAAATGTTTCCCATTCTCATGATTCTTGAGGAAAAGGATTCAGAATTTGAGGCAGATGCAAGAGTGCTATTTGACAGCAGCGCCCCTCATTACCTCAAAACCGATGTGGTTAAATTAATTGTAGTATATATGGTAAATAGACTCTGCAGGTAGAGATTGTAAGTAAAAATATCTCCAGAATATAAATAAGATTGTAGGCTTATAAAACTCGCTTTATAAAAGCTCAACAAAACTACAGAATCCCCTTTTTCTATTGCCTTGATTTGCTTTTGCATGTATTCCTTAATATTATCATGATATCCCCCGAACCAGCTTGAAAGCATGAAAATATTTTAGCATATGTAAACAAGCAGGTTTAAGCTTATCATAAGCGATTCTATTTAAATAAATCCCACAAGTTTACCTTTAAAAACAATTTATGTATGAAATCCAGATGCTAGATTTTTTATAAAAGAAAAAAAGGTTGACAAATTGGTTAATGTTATGTAAAATTACTAACAAATAATAAAATTCCATATATAATCATCAAAATTACTAGAGAGTAAAATACTTTTATACATACTTTATACTTCTAAAATTAATATTTTAAAGTAGATATATACTCTAAAAGTATTAGAAACAGAAAAAGGGGGTGGTTTTTAAATTAGAAAAGTGAGATTTGCCCAGGGTGTTTAAAAAGCTTTTTTATTTGAACTCTAACCCGAACAAATCTCAAAAAAAATTTATCAGAAACATTATAAAAAGTAAAGAATACAGGAGGTGGCCGGGGAAATTATTATTTTTTATGTGTTAAATAATTATTAAGAAAGGATTCAAGAAGTGAAAAAAACATTATTATGGATGCTTGTACTGATAATAAGCGTTTCGATGGTAATAGGTTTTGCAGGTTGTGCGGGTAAAGCAGAAGAAGCTTCAGAAGAACCAGAAGCTGAAGAAGCTGCAGAAGAACCAGAAGCAGAAGAAGTTGCAGAAGAAGAGGCAGCAGAAACGGAGCTAATCAAGGTCGGCATCGTAAATCTACCGCCGGAAGAATCAGGCTACCGGCAGGCCAATGTTGAAGACATGAATAATGTCTTCTCACAGGCGAACGGCTATGACGCAAAACAGACCAACACCGCGGACAACAGCGAGCAGATCGCTGCGGCCATAGGGTACATTCGAGAGGGAGTGGACTATCTCCTGATCTCGGCCGCAAACGCGTCTGGATGGGACGACACCTTAAAGGCTGCAAAAGACGCAGGCGTTACGGTTATTCTCTTTGACCGTGCGATTGAGACGGATCCTTCGAACTATCAAGCAGCACTTCTCTCGGATATGGCTTATGAGGGTAATACGGCAGTAGAATGGGTGTTGGGCCTGGGTCTGGATCCGATCAATCTAGTCCTTATTCGTGGTCAGTTGGGTTGCGCAGCTGAAATAGGTCGTAGCGCCGCAGTGATCGAAGCCGAAGAAGCTGGTAAACTCAATATAGTGGCCGATGGAACAGGTGGAGACACTTGGAGTCTTGAGGAAGCCCGCAAAGTGGTTGAAGCCGCAATTGCTGCAAAAAAGGATTTCAACGTTCTTTACGCGGAGAACGACGGTATGGCGCAAGGCGGTGTTCAGGCGCTTGAGGCGGCTGGTATCAGCCATGGCAAGGACGGCAAGGTCAAGGTAATTGGTTTTGACTTTAACCGTTTTGCACTTAGGAACGTACAGGCAGGTTACTGGAACGCCGACATGCAGTGCAATCCACGTCAGGCAGCCGAGATTTCTAAGTGGATCAAAAGTGGTGATCTCCCCAGCGGAATCGTCTATCAGGAAGAAATGCTCGCTACTACAGAAACGATAACCGACGAAATCATCGAAAAATATGGTATCAATGACGATCCTGGCAAGGGTGTGATAACAAGGTAGTTGTTTTTTGGTAAAATTTCACAACTGCAGTGCGGTGTTCCGGACTAGATCCGCACACCGCACTGCAGTTAATTTTTATAGTACCAGTAAGGAGGTCTTTAGTTAGTGTCAGAAAATATTATACTCAAAATAGAGGGTATCAGCAAATCCTTTCCAGGTGTTAAAGCTCTGGATAACGTAGATTTCGTGCTCCGAAAAGGTGAGATCCATGCCCTTGTCGGTGAAAACGGAGCGGGCAAGTCCACACTG
>JAQVHC010000015.1 GCA_028696435.1 Actinomycetota bacterium
AATGGAGTGCCCTTTAAAGAAGGTCTTATTGAGCTAATGGAATATTTAAAGAAAACAAAATTAAAAGTAGCTTTGGCTACATCTACGGGTAAAGAAAGGGCTGAATTATTGCTTGGTGCTTCGGGTGTTAAAAAGTATTTTGATGCTATAACCTGTGGAGATGATATACAGAATGGGAAACCGCACCCGGATATATTCCTGGAGACATGTAAAAAGATGGGCTGCCGGCCTGAAAATTGTATAGTTCTGGAAGATTCAGAAAATGGGATAATAGGAGCATACAGGGCAGGAATGCTGCCCATTATGATTCCGGATATGATAGAGCCCACAGAAGATATAGAAGCAATATTATTTAAGAAATTTAATAATCTGATAGAAGTTAAGAACTATTTTGAAAAATCCTCTCATTAAATTTTTTAATGTCCTGGTTAGTTAAAGTCGAGCCCTGTTGCCTCATAATATTGCCGCATCTAAAAAGTATATAAAAACATATCTAAGTATATTTTTTTCTATTTTTTCTCTTTGATTATAAATTTTAAAAGAAAAATTTTGAATTTCAAATTGACGGAATTCGATTTGATATACATAATATAACATATCTAAATATTTCGATATGAGGTGGTGATTTGGAAAAGTTATATAAAGAACACACAAAAGTATTTAAAGCACTTTGCGATGAGGAGAGATTGCATATACTGGAGATGCTCCGTAACGGAGAAAAGTGTGCATGTAAACTTCTTGAAAATATGGATATCGGACAATCTTCTCTGTCATATCATATGAAGATTCTTGTTGAATCTGGTATTGTTGAAAGCAGGCAGGATGGTAAATGGACTTATTATAAAATTTCTAAACAGGGAAGCAAATACGCTATTAGCCTTATGAGAGAACTAACAGCAATAAACAATATCTCCGAAAAGGAGAATTGATATAAACAATAACTATTGTTTTCATTGATTATATTTCTATTTTGAAATTGAGGATTATGTGATTGAGGATATTATTTGATGGGCATAATAAAGGTTATATGGGATTTTTTCCAAAATCAAATACTGGGCATGAAATGGTTAAATGAATTAATCGGTAATGGATTATCAGCATCAGGTTTAGATATATCCAATCGCTGGATAGGAAGTATTCAGTTTTTTGTTTATGATGTGATAAAGATAACAATTCTGTTATGCTTTTTAATTTTTGTGATAAGCTATATTCAGAGCTATTTCCCTCCAGAGCGTAGCAAGAAAATATTAGGACGTTTCCACGGCATAGGGGCTAATACTGTTGCAGCTTTACTCGGTACAGTTACACCGTTTTGTTCCTGCTCATCAATCCCTCTGTTTATTGGCTTTACATCTGCCGGTCTGCCTCTCGGTGTAACTTTTTCTTTTCTTATTTCATCACCAATGGTTGATCTCGGTTCTCTTGTTTTGCTGATGAGTATCTTCGGCGTTGAAGTTGCTGTTGTCTATGTAATAGTAGGCTTAATTATAGCAATTACTGGTGGTACTATAATTGAAAAATTGCATATGGAAAAATATGTGGAAAGTTTTATTTTACCAGCCGGCAGTGTAGATATTGAACCACCTGAATTTACAAGAAGAGAGCGCCTGACCTATGCAAAGGAGCAAATGATTTCAACATTTAAGAAAGTGTTTCCTTATATCCTGATTGGAGTTGGTATAGGAGCTTTGATTCACAACTGGATTCCTGAGGAATGGATAGTAACTGTGCTGGGAAGCAAAAACCCTTTTGGAGTGATTCTTGCAACACTCATTGGCGTTCCAATATATGCGGATATTTTTGGGACGATACCGATCGCAGAGGCATTATTCTTCAAAGGAGCAAAACTTGGAACAGTACTCTCCTTTATAATGGCTGTAACAACATTGTCGCTGCCTTCGATGATTATGCTGCGAAAGGCTGTAAAGCCCAGACTGCTTGCTTTGTTTATGGCCATTTGCACAGCAGGTATAGTAATTGTTGGTTATTTATTCAACGTATTTCAGACGATTATAGTATAGGAGGATTTAAATATGACAAAAGTATGGTACCCGGTTATTGATTATATGGTATGTACAGAATGTGGTACATGTGTAACGAAATGTCCTTATGGTGTCTATGACATTAAAAAAGCTCCTTCTCCTGTTGTTAAAAATCCTGAAGCGTGCATTGAACACTGTCATGGCTGCGGAAACCGTTGTCCTGTCGGAGCAATTACCTATGTAGGAGAAGATACAGAATGGACGCCGCCAAATATTAATCAAACTAAGGAAGCTAAGAAGGAATCCTGCTGCTCCTGTGATGATAGCTCTTCTTCCTGTTGTTGTCGGTAAAGGTGATAGATTATACTTATAGGATTTTATATATTTTACCTTGTTTTATAAACTAATATTAACACAGAGGAGAAATCTATTATGGCATTGTTTGATAAGAAAAACAAAAAAGAAGAAGCATCATCCTGTTGTTGCAGTGGAAAATGTGATAGTGAAACTATGACAAGAGCAGAGGCTGCAAAAGAAGAAGGAGCTTCCATAAAAATACTTGGAAGTGGCTGTGCAAAATGTAACCAGCTTGAAGCTGCAACAAAAGAAGCGTTAACACGACTCAGAATGGATACTGCTATTGATCATGTTACCGATTTTTCACAGATTGCTGCTTATGGTGTAATAACTACCCCGGCTCTTGTTGTTGATGGTAAGGTGGTTTCTTATGGGAAAGTTCTAAAAGTTGATGAAGTAGTTAAAATCCTTCAAAAAGTAAGGGGGTAGAAGTATTTTATCTTTTTTATAGCCTGTCCATAGCATAGCCGGCGAATTATGAATAATAAGCGAAAGCCATATTTATCTTTGTTTGCAATTAGATTTTCTTTAAAATCTTACTTTTAGTTGATAGAATAAGAACAATATAAATGATATAACAGGGTTTCCAGGATTTTCAATATTCGGGATGTAGCGCAGCCTGGCTTAGCGCGCAGCGTTCGGGACGCTGAGGTCGGGGGTTCGAATCCCCCCATCCCGACCAGATTAAACTTTTTAATAAGATGTTTCCTTTCTTGAGCGTTATGAGGAAATGGGAGAAGATTTCAATTCAGGAATTTGCTGAGAGATTTAGAGGCTCTTTTCTACGTTAGGCTTTCCCTCTTTTATTTAACCTTCCAGATTTTCCTATGATTGCTATGTGATAACCCTGGCCTGGATGAATAAAAGTTGGCCGGATATCCAGAAAGTGGCTCGTTGGAGTTTTCCTGTGCCATCGAGAAACGCTATCTTAACTTGAGAGGTGAGACATATAAAATAAATCTATAGTGAATTAAATAAAAACCAGAGATTTCTATTACTCTGAGTTTCAGTAATTTAGTCTACAACAATTTTATAAAGGATGTTTTTCTTAAAAAGATAAATTTTTTATAAATCCTCATTTCCCTTCGGCCTGCTGGATTTTATGTAATACTTAATTTATAATATAAAAAATTATATATACTTTTATTAATATTATATTAATTATTATTTTAAAATATGTTATTATATTAATATAATTTATAATCTGCTCAGAAGATTAAAATTTAATTGCCGGGCTTATTTGGAATATAGAACTATACCGGGTGGGGCCTGTATGATTGTTAAGTTAAGTAAAAGTTATTTTAATAAATATGTAAATCGGATTATTTTCCTCCTTATGAATATCCAGTTTATATCATATGAATTTGCTGAAAGTATATGTGAAGATATATACAATAATATAAATCTGTATTCAGATTATTCATTTTTATACATTGATAGAGACATACCTCTCGGAATTATTATAGCCAGCCCTCTAAAACATAATATTTTAAGTAAAAAGGCATGTGAAATAAAATATCTGTCAGTGAATCCTGATTTTAGTGGTAGAGGCATTGCTTCTTCTATGGTTGGACATCTGAAAAAGAAATGCAGTGGTTATTTTGATTATCTTTATCTTACAGTTTATGAAAATAATTCAGGAGCAATTGAATTTTATAAAAAAATGGGATTTTCTCCCTTTATGCTAAACGGTAAACTTAAAACAGTTGTGCGGGACCCGGGTACCCGGATCGAGCATACTGATATCTGTATGACATGTGATTTAACAGTGTAGGATGTTAATAAGTAAGTTGAGCAGGGTGGGTTAAACAGGTAACCAGAAAGAGGCAGTCCGGTAAAGTAAATATGGTGTATCTGGAGAATTGCAGATTCTAAAAAGCGGAGTGTTGTAATAAAAAGCAGGGTGATATAAAAAAATTCCTTTCTCAAATTATTATTTAATCCTGGCTATTATTATTAATAATAACCTTAGCTATTTGAGGGTTTTAAACACAGCTCAAAAGAGATTCAAAGGATTTATCCCTCGCAATAGCTTTTCTGCAATATATATGTTTTAAATACAACTCTAAAATGATTCAAAGAAATCTAACAAATAAGATTAAAACTGTTATAATATAGGCTGCTTTAAATGAGCTACCCAGGGAAGGTTATTCGGGAGGGGAATGCAGAAAGATAAATAATAAGGGGAATTTATGAAAAAATTTTTTTTAATATCAACAACAATAATAATTTTATCAGTGACAATTTTAACTGCAGGGGGCTGTAGTACAAATGCTGCAGTTACATATGTTGCAGCAGAGTTTATTGGAAGTGATTTTGAACTGGCACTGCCTGAAAAGTGGGAGGGTGGAACTAAAAAAGAACTTGATTCAGTGGCTGAAGATTTAAAAGAAGCCGGCAGAGCGGAAATTGCAGATAAAGTAGTGGCTAGCAAGAAGGATTTATTATTTTTTGGTTATGATACTGAAGATGTTATCAGTAATGATGTTATAAGCACTCTTACAATCTGTGGTGAGCCTTCAGGTTCTATATCTCTTGAGGAATATATAGAAATTTCATATAAAAATATGGCCAGTTCATATGAAGAAGCAGGGTATGATTTTAAAATTATCGAAAAAGATATTGTCCCTCTTGGTAACTACAATGAAACAGGAAGGTTCATAATCGAGCAAACAGTGGATGGTATAAAAACAAAAGTGGTCCAGTATATAGTAAAGCATAAAAATGATTTCTGGGTGTTAACTTTTACCGCAGAACCCGGAAAATTTGATGAGAATATAGAAAAATTTGATGAGACATTTGAAAGCTTTAAAATTATAGATTAGAAATTTAAAGCCGGTTTAAAATTCTGGCTTTGAAGTCACTGTTAGCAGCGTATTCTTCTGATATTTTGATAAGAGAGATAATGAATAATGAGAGCTGTAAAGATTGATTTGTTAGACCCCTCAGATAATTATGAAGTAAGAAAAACAGTAAAAGAGGTAATAGCTACTAATGTGGTTGAAGCAGCCGGCTTTTTTGGCAAATTATCTGGATTGATAACAAGAAAAAAATTAAAGGATAGCGAGGGGTTTCTTATAAAAAACTGTAACAGCATTCATACTATAGGAATGAGATATAGCATAGACGCAGTATTTCTTGATGAGAAGAATTATGTTTTAAAAATCTATTGCAATATAAAACCTTTCAGGGTGACCCCGTTTATAAAAGATGCTTTTTATGTTCTGGAAACAGCAGCCGGTACAATAAAAAAGACTTCGTTAAAGGAAAAAGACCTGGTATATTTTGAGGTATGATTTTTGGGATATTATTTTTGATAGAATGGTAATAGATTGTACCATTTTAATTATGTGAATTTACGCAGCACTTCCTTATATTTTTCCGATTTAGGATTCATAGCTGCGGCAATTTTAAAATGCCCCAGTGCTCCGCTAAGGTTTTTTTCTCTTAAAAGGCACAGGCCAAGACCATAATGTGCAAAATCGTTTGATGCATCTATTCTTAAAGCAGCCTCAAAATTTTCTCTGGCAGAATCATAAAAACCACAGTTATAATAGGCGCTGGCCAGAATTTCTCTTATGGAACCCTTTTCGGGTTCGATGTCTCTGGCCTTTTCAAGAAACATTATTGCTTCAACAAATCTGCCTTTATTAAATAAAATTTTTCCTTTTTTAAAAAATCGATAAGCATTACTCATAGATCTTTACATATAGTTTTAGCAATAATTTTAGTAATAATTAAATAATAAGTGCGGGTTATCATTCTATTATCAGGTAACATAACCCGGCTATTCCAGCTGTAGTGCCCACCTTTATCCAGTTTACCTATTCTATTATCAGGTAACATAACATTAAATAGCTTAACCATGCAAAGATATTATACCATAATTAACAGCATTTCTAATGAAGCGAAAATCAGAAAATTCTACCTGTACTTTATGATTATCTATTTGAAGAGGTGATGGGTAGAAATTTATTTTACTATTTTAGCTATTATATATTTACATAAAAGAATAAATATGCTATTGTGTTAATAATCAGGAAGCAAAACAAAAGCAGGTATAGAACAGATACAGGTAGACATAGAAGAGGTGTAAAGCAGGCGTAGAACAGACATAAAACCAGGTTGTAGAACAGGCGTAGAGATCGCGCTCTAAGCAATAGATAACGGAGCGGGTAATAAAATAATGTAAGGGCAATTAAGAAGGATAAAACTTAGTAGAAGGTAAAAATCTGGCAATATGAACAGAATGTCATTGATTATAAGGCAGAAAATTTTAAGTATCATTTTCATAGTTATTGCCATTGCGGGAGGAATTTTTATTTTCTTTTATATAAGTAGTTTGAAAGAAAAAATTCCTGAGAGCAGCGGTTATAATCAGATATTTATTGCTACACATGATATAAAAAAGAATGAAGAAATTACTCCGGGACTGGTTGAAGAACAAAAAATACCCGCAGACATTTTTAGCGAAAAATTTATCCTTGATAAGAATGAAATTATAGGAGAAAAGACATCAGTGGACATTTTGGAGGGAGAAATTATTACAAAAGATAAACTTGAAGAGGGAGGTTCTGGCAGTAATTCCGGCCTTAGTTTCTCATCATATATTCCATATGGCCTGAGGGCAGTCAGTATCCCGGTTAATTTTTATGGCGACAGGTCTCTTATTAAAGAGGGGGATAGAGTTGATTTAGTATCTGTTTATTATGAACCGGTAAGTAGCAGTCTTTGCTCTGAAACAATTTTATCCGGGAAAGAAATAGTATTAATTGGTAGCAGGATGGATGAAGCTGGAGAAGATTATCAGAGAAATGTAAACAGCAGTAAAGGTGCTTTCTCTGGTCTGGCATCCGATAGTGGCTTGCTCAGTGCTTATAACGAAAATTTTCTTATTGTTACTTTTTATCTCAGTAAAAAAGAAGCAGAAGAAGTCTTTAAGGCAATAGAGAAAGGGACGGTCAACCTGTCAATTTGCTGCAGGGATTAGTTTTAATTATTAAATCGGATTATCCAGGACGGTGTTTGCAGTTTATGTACTTTCGGATTTTTAAAAGTTAAATATTAATTATTTCCGGAATTGTACAGCACGGCTTTATTGCAGGGCACAGAAGGAAGATAAGAGTTGACAGGTAAAATGCTCTGCATTATTTCAGGGTATAAAAGGAAAATAGGTAAGACACTGACGCTCTAAATTATTTTAAAGCATATAAGAGAAATTATGCGAAATAAATAAGAAAGAAATGGAAGAATTGTAAGAAAGGAATTACATGATGGATAAATTAAGCAAAAGAGATCCAAAGGTAGTGCTATTTTCTGGAAGCAAAGGAGGCTGTGGATGCAGTTTTATAGCCTGCTGTGTTTCAACTTATTTTGCCAGAGAGACCGAAAAAAATATTTTACTTCTTGATTTAAATATGGGGAAGAAAGATTCCAGGCTAATCTTTAATCTTACAGGTGATGATTACAGGGATATTGGTGATATAGAGGAAGTTATAGATGAGCTGGATATTTCAATACTAAAGAAACTTGTAATTAATTTTGACAATAGCCTGAATTTGATTTTGCCTCCGATAAGGATGGATAGAAATAAATTTTTTGATAAAAAAAATCTTGAAAAGCTGCTGGATAAGCTAAAGAATTATTTCGATATTATCTGTGTTGATTTTCCCGGTTATTTTTTTACTCCAGGCTCAATTAATTTGAAAGATTTTGTTGATAAATATGTTTTTATTTCACTCCCAGATTTAATTTCGGTAAATAATTTAAATTTGATGGTAAAGAGTATAATCTATGACGAATATTCTTACGATTATGACATTTTGATAAATAAATTTAATACAAGACCAGCTGTTCCGGCTACAGGACTCAATTCAATTCTTCATTATCCGATAAATGCTTTCATCCCTTATGATAGGGATATTGAATTTTTAATGTTAAATAAAGGGCCTGACTCCATATTTAATTACAATCTTAGAATTGTGAATAATATTTCAGCTTTTTCAAAGAAAATTTATGAGGATTTAGATTTATGAGTTTGATAATAAATTATACCTGTAAGGATAATGATAAATTAAATTATTTGAGCGAGAGGGTATTGAAGAAAATTAAAGCTGAGGAGTCTGGTAATTTTCAAGACCCGGGAAGGCTGGAAAGCATTGAGAATTATTTAAAAGAAATAGTAGAAGAAGAAAAAATTATAATAAGCCAGAAGGAAGTTTCAAGGCTGGCAAGGGAGATATATGAAGATAGTTATAGTTTCGGACCGATAAGCTTTCTCATAAATGATGACCGGGTAACCGAGATAATGATAAATAATTTTGATGAAGTTTATGTTGAAGAAAATGATATTGTAAAGAAAACAGGAATTATTTTCAGGGATAATAATCATATTAAAAATCTAGTTGACAAGATACTAAGCCCCCTCGGCTTAAGGGTTGATGAAAGCTCACCCATGGTGGATGCAAGGCTCAGGAATGGTTCAAGAATTAATGTAGTTTTATCTCCGGTTACTGTAAATGATGTGGTGGTTACGATAAGAAAATTTAAAAGAAATATTATGGACATAAAAAGCTTAAAAAGGGAGGGCACCATAAATGATAAGATTGCCCATTTTATTGAAATCTGTGTGAAGAGTAAATTAAATATAATAGTAAGTGGAGCTACATCAACAGGGAAAACAACTTTTCTGAATGTAATTTCTAATTTCATCTATCCTTTTGAAAGAATAGTGACAATTGAAGAGACTCTTGAGTTGAATTTGAATTTACCCCATGTTGTAAAGCTTGAAAGCAGGCCTCCGAACATCGAAGGAAGGGGAGAGATTACAATAAGGGACCTTGTAAGAAATTCACTGAGGATGAGGCCCGATAGAATTATTGTTGGAGAAATAAGAGGAGCAGAGGCAGTAGATGTATTGCAGGCAATGAATACTGGCCACAGCGGTTCTATGACAACTGTCCATTCTAACTCGCCAGAAGACCTGATAAGCAGGCTGGAGACAATGATACTTATGTCCGGCTTAAATCTCGATCCGGCTACTGCGAGAAGAATGATAGCGTCATCAATAGATATGATTATTCATCTGGGAAGACTTAAAAATGGAAAGAGAATATTGCTAAATATAAGCGAAATTGTAGATAAAAGTGAATCTATGGGCAGTAGCGCAACTCTGGAAGTAAAAGATATTTTTAAATACCAGGTACATGATTTTATAAAAGATAATAACGAAAAAGATGGTAGCCAGAGAGATGATGGCAGGAGAGATGATGATAGAATTATCCATGGCAGTATAAATTGTACAGGTTATATACCGGAATTTACAAGTAAGATAACAGACAGTGGTTTTGATTTTGATTTCGGGGATGAAAATAATGAATGATATACTGGTTTCTATTGTTTTTATTTTAAGTGTGACATTTTTGCTTTTCGGGCTAAAAAATATTACTTCTATATATAGTGCCATATATAGTTCTGGCATCAGAATACCAGGTTTAGGAAAGCATAATTCGGAAAAGTATCACAGAAAAATCGGGATAGCTGAAATTATTATAAATAAATGGAGAACCCGGAGAAAAGCACTGATTATTATCATATTGTTTGTCTTAATACTATGTGTTTATCTTCTTTCCAGAAATTTTGTTTTTAGTCTGTTTATTAGTATATGCCTGGGAATATATATTTTTGATTTATTGAACAGTCTGGAGGAGAAAAGAAAAGATTTGTTAAACAATCAGCTTATTGAATTTTTAAATAATATGGCAGTAATGCTTAAAGCTGGCAATACGATAAGAGCTGTATTCAAATCTTCCGCCAGCTTGTTCAAAGAACCTCTCGGTGCTTATTTAAAGGAAACGGCCACTGAACTGGAGCTTAACTTTACATTTGATGAAGCTCTTGATAGGTTCTCTCAAAAATGCGGGAGCAGAGAAGCTGACCTTTTAGTCAGCTCTTTAAAAATCAATAATAAGATAGGTGGTGATTTAATACCAATAATTGATAATGTGGCTGAAAGTATAAGATATAATCTCAAACTTAAATCAAAAATACGGACAATGAGTATACAGAGTAGATACTCTGGCAGTATCATCTCTATATTTCCTGTTATAGTTCTTATTCTGATGTTTATATTCAAAAAAGAATCAGTAATTGGTTATTTTTCTACAGGAATTGGCGTCACACTACTTATAATAGGTGGTGTTATGGAAATTGTAGGAATAATAATTATTAAAAAAATCACAGACATTAACAGGTGACGCTGCAGGCAAACTGCTTAAGCAAATCCTGTAAGCAAGCTATGTAAATAAAAACGTGAAGGCAAAATATGATCAGTTATTTCATTATACTTTCATATTATCTATTTATTTGTATGGGATTGTTCTATTTTATAAGGAATACCATAAAGAACAGGAATTATGTGCGTGGAGGAGAAAGTGATTATTTTCCTAAAGATGAAAAAGCTGCAGGCAAACTTATAAGTAAAATAAATCTTCTTTCTTTCAAAACCGGTAGTTTTTTTATAAATAAAAAACATTTCAGGTCAATGAAAAAAAATGCAGAGCTTCTAAAACTCCTTGAATATGAAAGCAAAGTTTCCATTAAACCAGAATCTTTTATGGGGTACAGGATAATTTTATTAGCTCTATTTGCTGTTACAGGATTTTTTTTAGGAAGCAGCCCCTCTGGCTCAATTGCTGCAGGTTTACTCTGTGGAACTGCAGGCTACTTTGTTCCGGTTCTTTTACTCAAAAATTTTAACCGTAAAAGACTAAAAGAAATTAATATGAATCTACCAGATGTTATTGATTTATTAGTGGTGGCGACATTATCAGGCCAGAATGTTTATAATGCTATCAAGATTTTAATAGAAAAATATAAGGGGAGCATATGCTCAGAGCTTTCTAATTTTGTAAAAGATATTGATATGGGGACAGGCAAACTAAAGGCATATAAAAATCTAATGGACAGAAGCGATTCAGATGAATTTAAAAGTTTTGTCTTTATACTGATCCAGGCAGAAAAATATGGGTCATCTATAAGTGATATTCTTAAAAGAAAATCAGATTATATAAAATTTGAAGCTTATCAGGGTCTGGAAAGGGAAATAAGAAAGACAACTGTAGTAATATTATTTCCACTAATTTTTTTAATTCTGCCTGCTTTTATTATACTTGTAGGAGGGCCACTTATATATTCGATGGGAGGTAATTTTCCTGGATTCTAATCTTTTAAGTCCTTTTTCAACTTTAATTTTATTTTTTTAAAGTCAGTCTTTCAGGTTAAAAAAACACCCCGGATACCCTTCCGGGGTGTTTTTTAGGTTTCTACAGGCGTCCTAAAAATTATAGGGTTACTAGATCTAATTGGTAAATACAGTAGCTACCACTCTTCTATTCTCGCTCTCACTTATTCCGATACCTATTTTGTTATATTCAGGTCTTAATATATTTGCTTTATGAGCAGGACTTGCCATCCATGCATTTATAAATGCTTCAGGTGTACCGGTGGATGCTGGGGAAGACTGCGCTAAATTTTCTCCACCATTTTTATAAGAAACTCCATTTTCACGATAGATATTAAATATATTTCGCCCATCAGGTGTGTAATGCGAGAAATAAGAATTGGTTATCATATCATTACATCTTGACCTTGCAATGTCAGTCAATGTCTGGCTTGCTTGAAGGGCATTCAAACCGTTTGATACTCTTATGTTGTTAATTAGATTAAGAACTGTTGATTCGTAGTTATTTAAGGCAGCAGGGGGTGTAGCTATAGTTACCGCAGTATCAGTAGTAGCAATGGTGGTTCCAGTGCTTCCCAGAACTCCTGCTTTATACTTTTTATATAAGTTTTCCGCTTCTGCTTCAATGTTTTCTGATATTCTGGATTGAATCGTTTCTGCACCTATACTATCATCCTCAAAAGATACAGTTTTTTCCAATACTGCAACTTTTGTTATATCCCTCCCTTTATAATAGCTATTAACGGTGAAATTATTATTTATTTTTTCTGGTTTTAAGTAAAAAGCACTTGCCAGCAAAAGAGTGGATGCAAGTATTGTTGCTATTATTATTGATAATGTTATTTTTAATTTATTTTTCATTAATTCCCACCCCAAAAAAAATCCGTCCGGCATAGAGGCCGGACGGCATGTTCTTTTAAAATAAAAAAGTAATAGCCGGTTGCACCACTCAGCTCGTTACATTCCAGAGTGCCCAGCTAGCGGAATGTAAGTCATAGCCCCTATTACCGATAAGAGAAAATAAAATATCAATAAAACTACTAATAATTCTAACTAAATAAATATTAATACTTCTAAATATTTAAGTCAAGATTATAGTGTATAACAATTATATTATATTTTTATTTATACAATTATTAATTTAAATAGAAGAGGAGATAACTCAGAAAAAATATTTTAAAAATTAATATTATGTATTTACACAAATGCATAATTATGATAGATTTATGATAAAGTATATATGCAAATACACATAAGCATTTATTTAAAGGAGGTGAGGAATTGTGAGACGACTATATTCCAATCGAAGGGAGGTGAAAAAAATTAGATTAAAAGTAAAAAACATTTTAATTAGATCCTGTGATAAAGAAGGTCAATCAACGCTTGAATATGCATTGGTTTGTGTAATTGCAGCAATAATAAGTGCTATTTTAATAGCAGTGGGTAAGCCTATGATAATAGAAATTATTTCAAAGGTTTTTGAAAAAATAGCTTCTATGGTTTAGAGAGCTAATTAATATAAGTAAAATTATATGCATGTTTTAAAAATGGGAAACAGTTTTAATTCTAAAGTTATGTCAGAAATAAGTAAAATAAAAAAAATTTCAGATAATTTAACCAGCAAACTGGAAGGTCAGGCATCACTTGAGTTTGTTCTCGTAATCCCTTTTGTAATTTTATTAATTTTGACTGTTTCCCATTTAGGATTATTAATTTACCAGCAAAACATACTGGAGCAGGCTGCTCGTGAAGGAGCAAGAGTAATAGCAACGTCTAATTCAGACGAGGAGACTTACCTGTGTATAAAAAAAGTTTGCCTTAATTTTGACCAGGATAAACTTGATATAAAAATTACTCCCGATAGCCGGGAATCCAGAAAAGTTGGAGACACTGTTGAAGTAGTTGTATCTTATAAATCCGGTGGTATTCCATTTTTGAGAGGAATCTTTGCAGCAGGTGGATCTGATTTATCAAGAGGAGCCGGTTTATTAGAAGCAAAAAGTATAATGAGGATAGAATGTTACTAATCCACCTAAATAATGAGGATAAAGTGCCATCGAAACACTTTAGAATACAAAATATAATAATGCAGGACAGCGGGAATACCGCTCTCCTTGTACTCGTTATTGTAGTAATTTTATCAATTCTATTTTTAGTTGTTTTAGACATTTGTCAGGTTTTTAAAGTCAGAGAGGAAACAAAAAATGCTTCAGATGCAGCCTCGCTTGCTGTTGCGCAGAACTTATTGTTTTTTGAAAAGCCTGACTGTATAAAAGTAGCCGAAGAAGTTACCCGATTAAACAATTGTATTCTTGTTGAATGCATCTGCAGCTATGACAGTGTAACAGTTACAGTTGAGAAAAGTGTGAAGTTTTTTCTGATAGATAAGTTTATCGGGGGAAACAGTATGGTTAAATCTACATCTAAAACAGAAGTGGTGTATCCATGGGATGAAAAGTTTAATTATTGTGATTCTTACAGGTTTAGTTTTTAAGGTTTTGCATTTAATTTTAAAATGTCTGAAAGAAAGGAATTAAAAAAATGAACTATGTAAATCAGATTTTTTTACTGGGTAACCTGACCAGAGATCCAGAAATTAAATATACTAACGAAGGAACAGCAATTACTGAAATGGGAATTGCTGTTAATAAAAAATGGACTGACAGAAATGGAAAGGAATCTGAATCAGTTGACTTTTTCAATATCACCAGCTGGAATTGCCTGGCGGAAAATTGTGCATCCACTCTTAAAAAGGGAGACAGGGTTCTGGTAAGTGGACATGTAAATTTGAGGAGCTGGGAAAACAAAGAGGGGAAAAAATTTAATATTACCAGCATCACAGCAGATGTTGTAGCCGTGAGTCTGGAATTCAGTCAGATAAAAATTATGGCAAAAAGTGATGATGAAATAAGTTGTGAACCTGAAATAAGAAAAAAGGAAAAATCAAAGTAAGGTATATTTAAAAGTCGGCGTATAATTAATGATATTTGCATTTATGATCCAGTATAGTTAATATGATTTTTAAGCCCGAGAAAGATAAAAGAAATACATAAACCCAAATTGAGTTAAATGTTGTATAATTACCCGGATAATTACCAGAATTCTATTTAAAAAATTTAAAGGAGCGTTTAGGGGATTGAATTTTAGAAAAACAGATTACGATAATTATGATTATAGTAAGTTCTGGGAGGATAATAAAAGGTTATATGAAGATAAAGCCGAAAGGATAGCCATCAGGACATTACTGGCCGGGGTGGATAAAAAAGATAAACTTATAGTTGATATTGGTTGTGGTTATGGAAGGTTGTTTAATGAGTATATGGATTTTGGGACGGCGGTCCTGGTTGACTATTCGGTTAATAACTTAAAAAATGCCAGAGAAAGAATAAAAAAATTTTTGGGTGATGACCCTGATAAAATCTCATCAGTATTTTTTATTGCTTCTGATGCAACCTCTATCCCTATAAAATCAGACAGTGCAGATGTTATATTAACTGTAAGGGTGGTTCACCATCTTGATAATCCGGATGGTTATTTTGATGAAGTCAGGAGAATACTAAAGGCAGGTGGCCTTTTTATTTTAGAATTTGCCAATAAAAGAAATATTAAAAACATATTCAGATTTTTTCTCGGCAGGATGGATACTTCTCCTTTTAATATGGAGCCATCCCAGATAGGTGAAACTATATTAAATTTTCATCCTGAATATATATCAAATTTTCTAAAAGAGAGAGATTTTGTAATAAAAAAAAGGATAAGTGTTTCTAATTTTAGAGTCAGCTTCTTTAAAAAGTTTCCGGGTACCAGAACTCTTATTTTTTTTGAGAAAATTTACCAGAAGTTTTTTTACTTTATATTACTGGGACCAAGCGTTTTCTTAGAGTGTGTCCTTAACAAAAAAACAGATAAGAATGTTACTGGCGTAAATAGCACCAGAGCAAATGGGAAGATAAAAATTGAAGATATTCTAATATGTAATTTCTGTGGAAAAGCAACTCTATCTATTAACGGGAATAAGATAAAATGTAAAAATTGTGGTAGTAATTTCATAATAGAGGACGGGATTTATAATTTTAAATTAAAAGCCTGAGCAAATCGCCCGGCCACCGGCTCTAAGGGTTCTTGTAAAAGGATTTATATCCTGTTACAATTGTGATACAAAGTTTTTAAAGGATTTTATTCATAAACAAATAATTATAATTAACCAGGGGATTGATTTATAAAATGGCCGAAAAAATATATTCTGAAGGCATTATTTCGAGATTAACTCAATATTTAAAATATGTAGTCCAATTAAAAGAAGCAGGTAAAAGGACCACAACTTCTAAAGATATAAGCAAAAATACAGGAATTAATAGCGCAGAAGTAAGAAGAGACCTTAATTACTTTAAAATAAAGGGTAAGAGAGGTGTGGGTTTTAATATTGATGAGCTTATCAAATCATTTAATAATATTCTGGGTTACAACAGGTCAGTCCGCATTGCCTTAATCGGGGCTGGTAATCTTGGTAGAGCAATTTTAAAATATAAAATGCTTGAAAGATTTGGCTTTAGGATAGAATGTGTTTTTGATAACAATCCTGAAGTCATAGGGAAAACCATATCAGGGCACAGAGTACTTGATATAAACATGATAAAAGATGAGATCAGGAAAAATAATATTGAAATAGCTATACTGGCTGTTCCACCTGATTCTGCACAAAAAGCTACTGACATTCTTGTTGAAGCTGGTGTTAAAGTAATTATAAATTATACTTCAGTTCCTATTAAAGCACCTGCCGGGGTAAGAGTCGAAACAACTGATCCCATTGAAAAATTACTGCATACTCTGTATTATTTATCACATACCGGATACGTAGAGTGTAAATAATTTACATATAAATTTACATAAAGATGCTCAAGAATATAAGAGATAAAAAATATAAGAGATATGAATAAAGTAAAAGGCTGTTTTATTACAATAATTGTTGTTCTTATACTGGTTGTCCTGGTCTTTCTATTTGCTTCCTTTTTAAATCCCGAAAGTAGGGATATATTACTACTTGGAATTGATGAGAGGGAAGATAGTAATTCATTTGTTGGTTTAACTGATACTATCATTATTTATCATATTGGTGGTCCTGGAAAGAAAAGCAGTCTTATTTCTATTCCACGTGATACCAGAGTCTACCTTGAGGGATATGGCTGGAATAAAATTAATGCAGCCTATAAATTTGGTGGGCACGAGATGATCAAAGAAGAAATATATAAACTCACCGGTATCAGTGCGGGTAAAGTAATGGTTGTTAATTTCAGGGGTTTTAAAGAAATTATTGATATACTTGGTGGAGTAACAATCACTGTAGAAGAACCCTTGCACGACCCATTATCAGGAGCAGATTTTGACCCCGGGACCTATACAATGAATGGTGAGCAGGCTTTATCATTTGTAAGATGCAGGTCGACTGCAAGAGCTGACTTTGACAGGGTAGACAGGCAGAAATACTTCTTAAGTGAATTGTTAAAGCAGAAATTTAACTTATCAATAATTCCTAAAGCTCCCCAGATTATAGAAGTATTAAATGAAGAAACAGAATCTAATTTTTCGGTATGGGATTTTTGTTCTACTGGATTTATGATATTATTCTCTGGTAAAGATGTGAACTGGTTAACGATACCCGGAACACCTGCCAGCATAGATGGTATAAGCTATGTAGTTGTTGATGAAAATGAAGTAAGAAATTATTTAAATGAGAATTTGAAATAATAAGAATCTAATCCGGACTGGTAGATTATTCGTTTTTTATGTTAAAATAAGAAAAATCATGGATTTAAAAATATAGAATTAATAAAGCATTTAATATGTAATAAAAAGTATATAAAATTACCAGGAGAGAAGCAATGAATGCTGATAAAGGTTTAAGCATAGCAAATATTTCATCCCTTTCTGAGAAAGTTTATTTTCTACTGCAGGTTTCAAAAAAATCAGAAGAGCTTGATTCTTTTATAAAAAATAATATACCCCCCGGTGAAAAAAGATGGTTAGGTGATTTAAAAAGCTGGAAGCTCAATAATAAATGGCTTTTAAAAATTTCTGATATATGCCTGAAAGATTACGATCAAGTCTTTTTTGATTGTGGAGAAGAGCTACTGGACCTTGGAGACCCGGAAAATTATCAGACTTTCAGAGAAAGAATACTTGAGGAATTATTATAGGATGTTATCTGTCTCAACAGTTAATAATTAAAAGTGTTCAGTAAATTCTATTATTTATACTATAGGAGTGTCTATGATTCCCAGATATACCTCAAAAGAAATGGCTATGGTGTGGAGTGAAGATAATAAGTTTAATAAATGGCTTGATATTGAAAAAGCGGTAGCAAGAGCGCAGGCAGAAATTGGTATCATTCCTTTAAAAGCAGCTGATGATATAAATAAAAAAGCCAGATTTGAAGTTTCTAAGATAAACGAAATTGAAAAAGAAACAAATCATGATGTTATTGCTTTTTTAACGGAAGTTTCTTCACATATTGGAGATTCATCAAAATATCTTCATTATGGGTTAACATCTTCAGATGTTTGCGATACAGCTCTCTCACT
>JAQVHC010000108.1 GCA_028696435.1 Actinomycetota bacterium
CTTTATCAACTTATTTTTCACATCCAGCAGGAGCACTCTGAACTGCTCTTTCTTTAAATCCTTAAGGAGAGGGATATAATAATTTGCGACTTCTTCGCTGCACCTGAAGCTTTTGTTGTTCCCATTTTTTTCGGATACAGCCCTTTTCCCCAGTTCAAGGGCTGCAATTATCTGACAGGCTTTTGCGGTGCCAATACCACTCACACCGGTAAGTTCTGCTACAGAAGCATCAAGAAGTTCGTTTAAATTTTTATATCCTGAAAGAAGCGATTTTGAAATATCCAGAGCAGACCTGCTGCCTTTTTTATTATTAGTTCCAGTTCTTAAGATAATTGCAAGAAGTTCTGAATTAGTTAGATATTCACTGCCGTATTTAATAAGCTTTTCTCTCGGTCGCTCTGACTCGGGCCATTTATTTATTGGCATATAATCTCCGGGTATATGGTCTCCCTTTCTGTCCTTTTTTTTTCTTTGATTTTTCTTCAATAAAATTTTTCCCGACTGGTTTATAATCTAAATAAAAATAATTATAATCAATTTATTCATTTATGTAAATAGGCAAATGTAAAATATTAAAGTCATCTGTAACAGTTTTGTATAATTATACTTTAATCCATTACCCTTCCTGGCACATCAAATTATCTGTAAAATTAATGCAATTTAATACTCCTCCTAAATGAGTTATAATATCAATAGTTACAAACACTCCTGGATACAGCATTAAAATTATTAAATTAAAGGCAGTGATTAAAATGTCAAAAATAACTCTTGAAAACATCACAAAATACTATGACGAAAACCTTATACTTGATAATATTTCTTTAGAGATAAGTGATGGTGAATTTTTTTGCATAACAGGTCCTTCAGGCTGCGGTAAAACAACATTGCTTAGAATTATTGCCGGTCTTGATAATAAATATTACGGTAAAATTTATTTTGATGACATTGACTATACAGACCTAAGCCCTTCCGAGAGAAATATTTCCATGGTTTTTCAGGATTTTGCCCTTTATCCTTATATGATTGCCAGAGACAACATATCTTTTCCATTAAGGTTAAAAAAATACCCTGCTGAAATAATATCCCGGAAATTAAAATCAACTGTAGATATGATTGACCTGGAAGTAGAAAATTACCTTGATATGTTTCCTAAAGAACTTTCTGCAGGCCACAGGCAAAGGGTCGCAACCGGCAGGGCAATTATAAAGGATAAGCTGGGAGCCATTTTAATGGATGAGCCACTGTCAAATTTAGATGCCAGGATAAGAATGAATACTAAAACATACCTTAAAAAGCTTGTAATAACATTAGACACAACAACGATTTATGTTACTTCAGATAGCAGTGAAGCAATGGCACTGGCTGATAGAATAGCGATATTGAACAATAGGAGATTCGAACAGATTGACACTCCTTATAATATTTATTATCAACCTAAAAACATGTTCATCGCAGATTTTTTTGGTACATTGGGAATAAACTTTATAAGTGGTACTGTAAAAGATAATAAATTCTATTTTGGTAACTATCAGGTGGACATTAGTGATTATTCAGACAAAGCTATTATGGATAAAATACCAGGAGAACCTGAAATTATACTGGGTATCAGACCTGAAGATATTAATTTTTCAACAAAGCCATCAAAATACGGAATAAAAGCAAAAGTTGACCTGATACAGTTGTTTCCACCAAAAGCAAATATAAGATGCAGAATTGGAAATTTTATTATAAATGTCATATGCCTATCAAAAGACTCCATAGGAATACAGAAAAATAGAGATATCTACCTTGATTTTAATAAAAATAAAATACTTCTTTTTTATCCTCACAATGAAGAATTGATCCCACCTGCAAGGTCTGCAAGTTAAGTTATTTAAGCATACTTCTGTTTAAGCATAATTTCAGGGCAAAACGTTATAAGGGTGACGGCCAGAAACATCGCAAATTAAGCTCTCCAGGCATACTTTTTAAGTACACCTTTTTACCCATTTCTTACCTGCTATCCCTTTAAAAACTCACTTAGCCAGGCTACCCTGTGCTAATATATTGTTCACTAATTCTTCATTAATAGAATTATAAATAATCATTCAGGTTGCGGTACAACAAAAGTGCTCCATGACATTGCCGGCACTGTTACATTAAACCTGTATTCTCCAGTAGTTATACTTAAATTTTTTGGATTCTCAGTATCATTCTGTATAACAATAACAACTTCACCATCCGGATTCAAAAATGATATCACATCTGCACGAATACTTGACGATTTTATATATTTTGCTCCCGGCTCAACAAAATAAGTAAAATGCTTAAATGCATAGAACATTGGCGTATAAATTACTTCTTTTGTATTTTTATTCACTACAATTGCTGCATTCTGTGGCCATGGGCTTTCAGCATCTATGCTTTTTCCTTCTTCATCCAGCACCATATTCCACAGCATGTAAGAATTGACTCCTTCATCAAAATACTCTTTTACTTTATTCCAGGTGTGCACTCCATATTCCCAGTCATTCGGAGGAAAGTCAGGGTTATAAGAAGACTCCCAGTAAAAATTACCGCATTCTGTTTCCGTCTGCATTATTTTCTTATCAGGATAATCATTCCGCGTTTTCGCTACAGATGAAAGGCCACTCCATTGATAACCCACCAGAGAAACATAGCTGTTTGCTTTCGCATCACCAAGCACGGTTTGTGGGAAAGCTGAATAATCATCATCCTGAATAGTTCCAAGCATTATTTCTGCTCCCACATTTCTTTCTTCAAATAATGGACCCATGTAATCCCTGATAAAAGTGAGAAACTGCTGTGGTGTCCACAGACAGGTCGGATAATTCCTTTCTATAAAAGGTTCATTCTGCACTGCTACTGCAAATATATCTATACCCTCATTCCTGTATTCCTCAACAAAACGCGCAAGATACAGTGCATATGCTTCGTATATCCGTGGGTCATCTTTCATACTGCCTCCATCAAATGTCCCACTTGTTTTCATCCAGGTGGGCGGTGTCCAGGCTGAACCCCAGATCTCCAGGTCAGGTCTATATTTAAGGGCTGCTTTTATATAAGGTATAAGATACTCCCTGTCTCTTTCTATTGAAAAATTCTCCATCTGGAAATCGTTTTTTGTCTCATTTAACGTATAACGATTGATTGCATAGTCATTTGCACCAATCGGTACTCTACAGATATTAAACTTTGCACCCTCCTGTGGGTCAAATAATTCTTTTATTACACTATCTCTTTCCTCAGGAGTTAAAAGCTGGAGTACTTCCCAGCCTTTTTCATTGAAAGTTCCACCAAACCCATCAACTTCCTGGACCGGTGATGTAAGGTCTACTTTTACATCAGCTTTTTCACCGTTATCCTTAAAGAGAGGCAGAGCTTCCATGTCTTTCCATTGTTCATCCGGAGTACTTGATTTCCAGGAAACTTTTCCCACCTCTTTTTCGATGTCCAGCTCTTCTCCGGCAATTTCTGTTTCATCTTCTACTATATCTTCCGATTCCGGGAGCGATGTAATACCTGCACCTGCATTTCCGCTGCAGGAAAATGAAAATAAAATGACAAATATTGCTACTCCTGCAACAAAACCCCGGGCTAATTTTTTTATCATTGTATTTATGTAACCATTCATAACACAAGTCTCCTTCCTTTTATAACTCTACAGACAATATATAAATACCTTTTCCTTTATATATCCTTCATACATCTGTAATATATCTACAATATCCCTTAATTTTATCTATTTTTAATTTTATCTATCCGTATCTATCCAGACTATTTTCTAATAGAAAAATTTTTTTATATTTTAAATTGATTTTATAAAAAAAGATAGCCTTTAGGAAGGTGAAAAGAATATTATCTTCTCTCACTTAATTTGTTGATATAATTGTCAACTTATAAATTAATAAAAAACTTATAGAACGCCTACTATTATTATAGAATTAGACGGGTAACATAAAATTCCTTTAAAGTTAAGCAATATAGCAATACGGATTATTCTAATGGATTATTCTAATAAAAATTTTGGCACTGCTCTAAAAGAGATAATAGAAGAAAAGAAGATAAAACTAAGAAGCCTTGCCAATAAAACTAACCTGAATTATAGCTAT
>JAQVHC010000016.1:0-3992 GCA_028696435.1 Actinomycetota bacterium
CGTTTTTAAATATCTATGGCAGGTACTTGTATCTATACCCAGTTTATCAGAAATATCTTTCAGTCTTAACTCACTGCTATTTTCTAATAGGTCTATTATTTTAAATAGCCTTACTAATGTTTCCACCATTTAAGTATTATCCTAATAATCCCTAATAATGAAATTCTATTTTACATACTGAAAATAAGATAACAGCCTAAATCTTCTTTGTCAATTGTTTTTAGCAATATATTTTGCTTTTTTCATCATAATACCCCACCAATCTACAACCGGAGCTCCACCCCGATTTTAAAAAATAAGAACTTTTTTTAAAAAAGATATAAAAAATGGTTCTTAAAAAGAATTTTATATCAGCTTTATGAATCTATATTATTTTCCATATTTAACTCTTCCATAAAGAGAATAAAAAATTTAAAATATAAACTTTATAGAGTTAAAATAAGCTATATTTTAATCTTAAGGAGCAATTATGTTTTTCAAACCCGATATTAACACATATATCCCCGGCAAAATAATTTGTGTCGGGATGAATTACAAATCACATATCAGAGAACAGGATGGCCGTTTTCCGGATAAGCCAGTACTTTTTTCAAAAGCAAATAGTTGCATTATAAAAAATAAGGAATATATAATATGTCCTTCAGAAGTAAAGGAACTTGATTATGAGGTAGAACTTGCCGTAGTAATAGGGAAGAAAATGAAAAACGTTCCTGAAAGCGCTGTATCAGATTACATTTATGGATATACTATAATGAATGACGTTACAGCCAGAGATATTCAGAAAAATGAGTCACAGTGGTACCGGGCAAAAAGTTTTGACACTTTCGGACCTATAGGTCCTGTTATTGTCGATAAAAGTAAGATACCGGACCCCGGGAATCTCAAACTGAAATCTTATGTAAATGGCGAACTCAGACAGAACGGAAATACTTCAGATATGATATTTGGTGTTTATGAGCTTATATCATTTATTTCAAAGTCGATTACACTAAGGGAAGGAGATCTTATCTCTACCGGAACCCCATCAGGAGTAGGGATTTTTATGAAACAGAAAAAGCTTCTCGAGCCCGGAGACACTGTAATTTGTGAAATTGAAAAAATAGGAAAACTCGAAAATAAAGTTATTGCAGAATGTCAACAGAATAATTAAAAGACAGAATAATTAAGATATGAATGAAATTATTGAAATTTTTATAGGTTCTATGGTTGTTGCTTTTTCTGGAGCGCTTACCCCCGGCCCCATGCTTACGCTTGTAATTAGCAGCGTTTCAAAAAAAGGTTTCTGGACTTCTTTCTTTATAGTACTGGGGCATTCACTTCTTGAACTATTAGTTGTTATATGTTTTTTTACAGGAATGTTAAAATTCCTGGATAATCCCCTTATTGCAAAAATAATAGGAATCCTCGGGGGTGCTTTTCTGCTTTATATGGGAATTGATATCATAATATCAATTTTTAGAAAGAAGACCACTATAGACTTTAAATCTATATTAAAGCAGAAAACAATTAACCGTAAGTCAACTATTAATGTGGTATTTCAGGGTATCCTTATAAGCCTTATGAATCCTTACTGGTTTATATGGTGGATAAGTATCGGTGCTGCTTTTCTTCTTAAAAGTGTAAAATTCAGTTTTGCCGGTATTTCTTCTTTTTATATAGGTCATATAAGCGCAGATTTTATATGGTATCTTTTTATAGGATCCCTTGTAAATACAGGTCGCAGGTTCTTTAATCAGAAAATATATAATGGTATTCTAATTTCCTGTAGCATATTTTTATTTTATCTGGGAATAAAATTTATAATTGAGGCTGTAATTTGAAGTTTGTTAGGATTTTATATTTTATTTTTTTACTGAATCATTTATAATTTGTTCTGCTTGATTAAACTGGATTAACTGGTAATGATTGTTAATCATTTCGTTTCCATTATGAATTCAAATTTATTTTAATTTATGTATTTTAATCTAGTCATAGAAGTACTGGGCGGGTTAGCGCTTTTTATTTTTGGTATAAATAGGCTTAGCAGCGGCCTGCAGAAGGTCACATCTAATAAGTTAAAAACAGTTATTAATGCCGCCACTAAAAGACCCTGGTCTTCGGTCCTGGTAGGACTATTTACCACCATGATAATCCAGAGCAGCAGTGCTACATCTGTAATGACAGTTGGATTTGTAAATGCCGGCCTCATAACTTTAAGGCAGGCAATAGGGATAATAATGGGTGCAAACATAGGCACCACAATTACAGCACAAATTGTATCATTTAATATAATAGATATGCTTGCATTTCCTATAATAATTATAGGAACTTTGATGTATTTTCTTGCCAGAAGAAGAAGAACAAAAAATATTGGAATGACCATAATAGGACTCGGACTCTTATTTCTTGGTATGACCATTATGAAAACAGCGCTGGAACCGCTCAGGTATAATGAGTCTTTTAAAAATTTTCTTTTAACTTTTAGTAAAAATCCATTCCTGGGAATTCTAGCAGGTCTCATAATAACTGCAATCTTCCAGAGCAGCTCGGCAACTATCGGCATTCTTATAGCTATGGCATCGCAGGGACTAATACCAATTGAAGCTGCAATTCCAATCCTTATAGGAGATAATATTGGTACATGCTCAACTGCTCTGATATCAAGTATCGGAACAACAGTTACCGCTAAAAGAACTGCTTTTTCCCATCTTATGTTTAATATTTTTGGCACAATAATTTTTGTCATACTTCTATATGGATTTAAACTGCAATCATTTATAGTAAGTATTACAGGCACAAGTGTTCCCCGCCAGATTGCCAATATACATACACTTTTTAATGTAGTTACCACCATTGTTCTTTTCCCGATGATTGGCCTGCTCGAAAAAATGGCCTTAAAAATCATCCCGGGCAAGGATGTTACTGTACCTAAGAATGCTCTGTATCTGGATAATAGATTAATTGATACTCCTGCGCTTGCATTAGAGCAGGTAAAGAAAGAATTACTTAGATTGACCAGAATTGCGCAGACAATGCTCGATCTCACCTTTGAAAGACTCCATAAAAAGGATATGAATATTGAAAAAAAGATCCTTGATAGAGAAGCTGCCGTTGATAGTGTTACAGAAGATATCATAAGATATCTGACCAAAATATCACAGAAATCACTGGGACAGAGGCTTTCCAATAAATTAACTAACCTGCTACACATAGCTTATGATGTTGAAAGAGCTGCCGATCACGTAGAAAGCATACTTTACCTTGTATTAATAAAAGAGGAAAATAATTCCCCTTTTAGCGAAGTTGCCAGTGAAGAGCTGGATTTATTATATAACAGGGTTAATAGCCTTTTTAATTCTTTAATAGCAGGCATGGAAAATAGTAATATAAAAAAGCTTAAACAATGCGAAAAAATTGAATCCGAAATAGACCTTCTGGTAAAAGAAATCCGAAGCAATCATTTAAAAAGACTCCAGAAAGGTGAATGCCAGCCACTCACAGGAGTAGTTTTCTCAGATATTGTGATGCATCTTGAAAGAGTAGGAGATTTACTCCACGGTATATCAAGGAACCTGCTAAACATTAAAGAGTTTAAAATAAGTAGATAAAAAATGAGAAAAGTATACTACGACAAAATCAGTGAGATTTCAAAAAATGTTATATCAATGGGCAATCTAGCCAGTGATGCAGTATTATATTCAGTAAAAGCTTTGCTTGATTCAGATCCTGTTATGGCTCAAAAAGTAATAGATACAGACTATAAAATTGATGACTATGAAATTTTGATTGAAGAAAAATGTATTGTACTTCAGGCAAAACATCAACCTGTAGCAACAGATTTAAGATATATACACTCCATCAGCAATATAATCATTCATCTTGAACGAATAGGTGATCTTTCTGTTAATATTGCTAAAATTGCCAGAAATCTGTCTAATTTAGAAATACAATATTTAGATAGAGAAATGAAGGAATTATTACAGGAAATGTCCAATTTTGTAAAGTCAGCTCTG
>JAQVHC010000016.1:4092-18000 GCA_028696435.1 Actinomycetota bacterium
ACAACCCCATCTATTTTCAGTAGCTTATCTTCAATTTCCCTGATGCTTATTCCCTCTGGCACTGCCTGTAAAAAAATGGAAAATGTTTTTTTAAGATTAATAATCACTCTATATAAAATATAAATCGTAATCAGTATTGATAAAATAGGATCTAATACAGGAATATTTTTAAAAATCATTACAATACTGATAATAAGAACCGCTGCCCAGCCCAGAACATCTTCAAAAAGATGCAGGGATACGATTCTTTCATTTAGTGACTTTCCCTTTCTGACCTGCAATGCAGCAATCCCATTTATAATAATACCTGCCACTGCAAAAAACAGCATCCCTTTTGCATTTAGCTGTTGCGGGTTAAATAGTCTGGGAATTGCTTCAAATAATATAAAAACTGAGCCTATTATTAATATGAAACCATTAATTAATGCTGCAAATAAAGAATATCTCCTGTAGCCATATGAATACTTCTCATCCTTTTTCTTTCTTGAATATCTTTCCAGAAACCAGGACAATCCAAGTGATAAACTATCACCCAGATCATGTAAAGCATCAGATATAATGGCAATACTATTAGTCCAGAACCCACCTATTATTTCAATAATAGTAAAGCCGAGGTTTAAAAAGAATGCTACTTTTATATTAGTCGCACTATCTTCTTTATTATTATTTTTATCATTAGCAACTTTTTCCATAAAACTTTTAATTCATTCAGACAATTAGACTATTTAAATTACAATAAATTGACTTTAATTTTATCAGGTTTATAGCACTTTTTAAATTTACTTTAAAGATAAAGATTAATATAAACTTAACAATATAAATTTATATTTCCTTATATTAATAGAATTATTAAAGTTTGAAAATCAAGATAGATTAAAATAAAAATATTGACAACTATTTAAAAATATTGTACGTTTTATATAATTGTTTTCTTTAAAATGTTAATTAAAAATTAGAAGCGTTGAGGTTCTCTTTAAATATGGACGCTTGAGGAGAACGGAGCGAATAGCGTAACCGGCTAATCAGGCCGGTTTTTTATTTTAATATATTTACTTTAAAAATTGATTACCACTTAATGAGAATTGAAAGATCAAAATTTAAAAATTCTGTTAATATCATTTTTAAAATTTATTATTAAGGTTTATCAAAAATGTTCTGGCAAAATACTAATTTTCTCATTCCACTTTTATCAATAATTCTTATTTCTATACCAGGCACCTTTCATATATGGACATACAGAAAGGGATTGCAGGATATTATAGGTATAGGAATTATGATTCTTTCCACTATCTGGTTAACTGCATATATATTTCAGCAATGCATCACAATAAATTACCTAAAAGTGCTTTTTGATAAGATTCAATATACCGGTATCCTTCTTCTTCCGGTTGGATTATTTTTGCTTGCTGTCAGATATGTTAATTACAATAAAATTTTTAAAATAAAATACATTCTTCTCATCTGTACCCTTCCGGTTATAACCGTATTTCTTACCCTGACAAATGAAATTCACAAACTTATCTGGACTGATGCTAAAGTTGTATTATTTGATTCTTTCAATATGATTGTTAAGGAATACAACACCATGTACTTTGTTTCTATTTTCTATTCTCTCGCTCTGACTATTGCTGGTATAGTAATAATAGTTATAGATATAATAAAATCATACGGTAATCCTGGTGAACAAAATAACTGGAAAAAATTTCTTCTTATTCCGTACATATTAATTCCCTGGCTGGTAACACTTATAAAATACCAGAGTTTTAATCCTTTTCCATTCATTGTAGAAACCCCTATAATAATCACAGCCTGTACTCCTATCATTATTGGTTTTCTTAATAAAACAAAAATAAGAGAGATTATGCCTGTTACGTTTGAAACCATCTTTGAAAAGATGGATGATGGAATAATACTTGTTGATAAAAAAGACAATATTTTAAAATTAAATCAGGCTTCACGGCAAATATTTAACATCCATCTTAATGAAGTAGTTGGAAAACCAATTATTAATTTATTAACCAGATTAAATGAAAGTCCGGATGCTTTTCTCAAGAACGAAGACCTGAAGATAAAAAATAAAGGAGGTCAGTACTTCTATAATGCCAGACAGACAGAGATAAAAAATGATAGGGGCAAGCTCCTTGGCAAAGTCATAGTGTTAAGAGATATAACAGAAATAAGAAAAGCAGAAGAGGAGATAAAATACCTGAGTTTCTACGATAAGTTAACCGGTGTTTACAATAGAGCTTTTTTTGATATAGAGCTTAACAGACTAAATGCCAGCCATCAGATGCCTTTAAGCCTGGTCATCGGAGATGTAAATGGGTTAAAAATAATAAACGATGCATTCGGCCATGCGTATGGAGATAAGCTTCTTATAAAAATTGCAGACATACTTAAATCTTGCTTTAGAAAGGAAGATATTATTGCAAGATGGGGAGGTGACGAGTTTAGCGCCCTGCTGCCAAACACATCCTATTTTACCACAATGCAAATAGTTAACAGGGTAATCAAAAAATGTAAGGAATGCAGTACAGATACTATGGTAATAAGCATATCAATTGGGGTTGCGACTAAAGAAAAGGTACGGGGAGATACTGAAAAATTATTAAAAGAAGCTGAAGATAGAATGTACAGACATAAACTTGTAGAAAGTCGAAGTGCCCACAACTCTATTATAGCTTCGCTTGGAAAAGCTCTGGAAAAAAAGGATTATGAAACTAAAGAGCATATCGAAAGAATGAAAAAATATAGTTTACTTCTTGGCCATGTACTTAATTTATCTGATGCAGAACTTGACGAATTAGATCTGTTATCAAAGTTACATGATATCGGGAAGATAAGTATACCCGATAATATTATCTTTAAACATAATAAATTGAATAAAGTTGAATGGGAGATTATGAGTAAACACTCAGAAATCGGCTACAGAATAACATTATCTACTCCCGAACTTGCTCATATAGCTAAATCTATACTGCACCATCATGAAAGATGGGATGGTAAAGGTTATCCTTATGGTTTGTCTGAATTTGAAATTCCTGTAACTTCAAGAATAGTATCCATTGTTGATGCTTACGATGCCATGGTAAATGATAGACCCTATAGGAAAGCCATGCCCAGAGAAGCTGCTATTGAAGAGCTGGGCAGATGCAAAGGCACACAATTTGACCCCCATCTTGTAGATGTTTTTTTGAATCAACTACTTACAAAAGAATATGGAGGTTAGTTTCATATCAACAATCGGATTATTTTTTAAATTAAATGTTAAATAATATGAAAAGATATAAATGGGTACAAATAATCCACACCAGCAGGTAAAATCCACAACCTCTATCGAAATTCTGGAATAAGTTTAAATAGATAGGGACTTTATATACTAAAAACCTGCATCTACAACTGGCTGGGGAGGGAGGATTTGAACCTCCGATCACGGGACCAAAACCCGTTGCCTTACCACTTGGCTACTCCCCAATAAGGCCAGAAGGCTAATAAATTTTATACCAGAACAGCCTAAAGTTCAAATTTAAGTATGTATTTATATTAGCATTAAAACTTTGATTTCTGTATTGGAGTTAAGGAGAATTTATTTACATTTATTTACAACTATTGACCTGCTTAATATCTATACATAAACACATGTGTGCACCTATACTGCAATATATAATAAAATATACACCATGTGCAATAATGTTATTTATATAATTATATTATTAACTATTATCCATAAATGGTCAGGCTATCAGGTGTTGTGTGGGTCAGAAAGACCTTTGAAGATGCCGGTTTTAACCCCTCATATACACTGATTGCAGTTGCTAGATCATCACAGAGTGCAAATACTGTTGAACCGCTTCCTGTCATCTGGGCAGCAATGGCTCCGAGCTCATATGCTCTTTCTTTTATTGTCAGGATATTTTTATCTTCAACTGTTACAACACTTTCCAGGCTATTCTGTAAATTTTTAAAGAAATTTGTAAAATTTCTCTCAATTATATTATTTACCAGCTCTCTGTGTATTGGCTTCTTTTCTTCACCGAGAAGATCGAACTTACTGTAGACATCTTTTGTTAAAAACTTCCTGCCATTAGTAGCAAGTATAACCCAGTAAAAAGGCAGGTTTGGTAGCTTGGAAAGTTTTTCTCCTCTCCCCGTAGCAAGAATTGTTCCACCTTTAACACAGAAGGGAACATCAGAGCCTACTTTACCTGCAAGGTTAATTAAATCATCCATCCTCATACCAAGACTAAATAATTTATCCAGTGCAACCAGAGTTGCAGCAGCATTTGTGCTGCCCCCGGCCAATCCGGCACATACCGGAATATGTTTTTCTATACTAATCTTTACAGAATATTTTTTCCTTAAATCATACATATCCATAATTAGCGCCGCTGCTTTATGAACCAGGTTTTTCTCATCAAGCGGAATATCTTCATTATTACATGTTATATAAATCCCATTTTCTCCCTCAAATTTAACGCTGGTATCTCTTTCTATTATTTCAAAAGTTAATTCATCGGAAAGGCCTATGCTCTGCATAATAGACTTTATTTCATGATAACCATCATTTCTGCCATTTTTTTCAACATTAAGGTAAAGATTTATTTTTCCTGAAGCTCTTAATTTTATAATTCTTCTCATTTTTATTCTATTTTACAATATGTTTACTTATGTCTTTTCAATTTTTCTTTTTTATAATAGCATATTTGCCAGATATTAGGTATTCAGTTCTTTATACAGGTAAATATAATCATCAAGAGTTAATTCCTCTGCTCTAACATCCCTGTTTTTATTAATTCCGGAGAGCAATTCTATAACTAATTCAGCCTTATCGCAATATCTACTACCACTTTGAGATAATGAGTTAACAAGCTTCTTTCTTCTATGGGAAAAACAGGCATTTATAAAATCAAAAAAATCTTTGATATCAAAATCAGGGCCTTTCAAAAGTTCATTTTCATTCCGTTGCACTTCTATAACCTCCGAATCAACAAAGGGTTTTGGAATAAAGCAATTACGTGGTATCTGAAAGCAAAATTTAAAATCTGCTAGAAAGCTGGATTTAACCGTATATGAGCTGTAATTTTTATCTCCGGGCAAAGCTACAAGCCTTTCTGCTATGTCTTTTTGTATAGTAAAAAATAATTTTTCCAGGCTACGGGCTTCGACAAGGATTTTTAATAGAAGTTTTGCTGCAATACTATAGGGCAAATTTGAAACAATTTTATTTATGCCGTATTTACTGATTAAATCAGCATAATTTAATTCTAATGCATCAGCCTGTATTAATTCCAGTTCTGGTCCCTCTGCCCCCTCCTTTAGATTTTCACTGAAAATTTCTCTGAATGCTCTAACAAGTAATTCATCTATTTCAACACATACCACTTTTTTTGCTTCTCTTAACATAATTTCTGTAAGGCTACCTATCCCACTCCCTATTTCAAGGATTATATCTTCAGAGCTAACACCTGCACATCTAACTATCTTCTTTGCACTATTGGTATCAATTAGAAAATTTTGCCCGAGCCTCTTTTTAAGTTTTATTCCATATTTGTTCAGAATTCTGGCTGTATTTCCAGGAGAGCTTATGTAATGTGAATACATTTTAAAAAAATTTTTTTATTTTAAAGAAAAGAAACTTTCTGCATTTTTTGAAGTAATATCAGCAACTTCATCAATGCTACACCCCTTAATTTCTGCAATCTTTTCAGCAATATACTTAACAAAACCGGGATAATTTTCACTGCCTCTTTTTGCCTGGGGTGCAAGAAAAGGTGAATCCGTTTCTATAAAAATCCGCTCCAGGGGGACTTCTTCTACTACTTTTTTTAAATCGCCGGCATTAGGAAAAGTAATTACTCCCGTAAATGAAATATATAATCCCTGCTCAAGACACTGCCTTGCAAAATTTATATCTCCTGAGAAGCAATGCACAACAGCTCTAAATTTTTTATTGCCTGTATATCTTTTTATAACATTCATGGTTTGCCTGTGAGCATCTCTATCATGAATTATTACCGGAATATCATATTTTAAAGCCAGCTCTATATGGGATATAAATGCTTTTTCCATATCACTGGCAGGACTTAAATTCCTATAAAAGTCAAAGCCTGTTTCGCCTATTGCCACGACTTTTTTGTATCTTCCACCTTTAACGCCCTGATTTTCATCTTCCCCGTTTTCATTTTTAACACTTTCGCTATGCCCATAGCCTGTGGATTCTCCCTGTATTAATGATTCGAGTATCCTTATTTCCTTATTGCCAAAGCCTTTTACATAATGAGGGTGAATACCTACACTTGCAAAAACACCTGGAAATCTTTGAGCAAATTCTACTGATTTTCTGCTACCATCAAGTTCAGCACCAACATTTATTATATATTTTACATCTTCATCAGCAGCCTTTGCCACCGCTTCTTCGGGACTTAATTTTTTAAGCATATCAATATGAGCATGCGTATCTATAAAATACATATTATCTTTCACATATTATTTTCTATTTATTATCTTTATTATCCTCAAATTTACTATTCTGATAATTTTTACCGGCAAATTTTTTTATTCGCAAATTTTTATTTAATATTATTTTACTGAGTTCATTCCACCTATCAAATTATCAACTTTTTTATTCATCTTTTTTTATTATTGATTTTCAAACTATTGATTTTCATTTATTCTCGGGAATAATATTTCCCTCGTGCCAGTCTTTGTTCCACCTTCAAACTTACCCCAGACCCCATCTTCCTCAATAGATATCTCTTCGATATTTTTACTTATACCAAGCTGAGAAAATATTTTCTGACAGGTTGATGGCATAAAAGGTGACAGTAAAATTGTAGATAACCTTATTATCTCTACCACTTCGTAAAGCACAGCATCAAGTTTTTTACAGTTTTCTTCGTTTTCATTTTTTGCAAGATTCCATGGCTTGCTATCTTCTATATGTTTATTAGCCATATTAATAAATTCCCAGACACTGGCAAGATAGTCAGAAAATCTAAAATCATCTATATATTCAGGTGCCTCTTTCTTTATTTCATCCCATTTCTGTTTAAAAACCGGGTTTAGTGTTCTGTGTGGTATTGTGCCCCCTCTATATTTTTCTATCATAACAAGGGTCCTTGAAACGAGATTACCAATATCATTACTAAGATCCGAATTATATCTCCTTATAAAAGCCTTATCGGTAAAAGAACCATCCTGCCCGAATGAAATTTCCCGTGTAAGAAAATACCTTATGCCATCCACTCCATATTTTTCTGACATTTCATCCGGATCAAGTACAATCCCTTTTGATTTTGATAATTTTTCCTCTCCCATTAAGAGCCAGCCGTGAACAGCAATTTGCCCGGGAAGTTCTATACCCAGCGACATCAGCATAGCCGGCCAGATTATAGCATGGAACTTTAATATATCTTTCCCTATGTGGTGCTGATTGGCAGGCCAGTAATATTTAAACAAATCATCATTATCCGAGCTGTAACCCAGAGCAGAAATATAATTTATAAGGGCGTCCACCCATACATAACAGTAATGGTCCGGGTCAAAAGGTATGGGTACTCCCCATTTTACTGCAGTTCTTGAAATACTTATATCTTTAAGCCCCTGCCTTAAAATCCCGAGCACTTCGTTTTTTCTGGTTTCAGGAACTATAAAATCAGGATTTCTTTCGATATGTTTTATTATTTTTTCTTCATATTTAGATAACTTAAAAAAATAATTTTCTTCTTTTACGTACTCAACTTCCCTATTACACTGCGGACATCTGCCATCTATAAGCTGGGAGTCAAGCAGGAATGTCTCACATGGAACGCAATATTTACCTTCATATACATCTTTATAAAGGTCTCCGTTTTCTTTTAATTTTATAAGAATGTTCTGAACTATCTTCTCATGTTTTTTATCAGTCGTCCTTATAAAAAGGTCATTGCTGATATTGTATAACTTCAGAAGTCTTTGCATATCTTCTGCCATCCTATCAACATATTCCTGTGGCGATATACCTTTTTCTTCTGCAGCTTTACTTATTTTTTGCCCGTGCTCATCAGCACCTGTTAAAAAAAGGGTATCCCTGCCAGAGAGCCTGCTAAATCTGGCCACAACATCTGTAAGAATAAATTCATAAATCTGTCCCAGATGCAGTTTTGCATTCATATACGGAATTGCAGTTGTAATATAAAATTTTTCCTTATCCATTATTTAAAACTCCTGTATATTTTCTTCTGTATATTTCGCCCGTCAAGTACACCTTGCTAAATTTTTGTTGAAATATTATACAATCTTTGTCTGTCTATGTCATACCTTGATTTTATTATTTTAAGAGCATTTTTTTTGGTAACGCCATCTTTTAACAAACGAATTATTTCATCTGCTATTTCTTCATCAGAGAATTTCTTTATAAGCTCTTTCTTATACCCTTCAACAACAAGAACTATTTCACCCTTTATTCTTTTTACTTTTATTCTCTCAAGAATGCCGCTTAAATTTCCTCTTATTACTTCCTCATATACTTTAGAAATTTCCCTTACAAGGCTCGTTCTCCTATCACCAAACACCTCTATAAGCTCGGAGATTAATTTCTCTATCCTTAAGGGGGATTCATAGAATATGAGGGTATATGGCAGTATTGCAAGTTCTTTTAGCTTATTTTTCCTTTTTGCCTCTCCTTTTGGAAGAAAACCCACGAATAAGAAATTGTCGGCTGGCAGTCCAGAAAGAACGAGAGCGCTAACTGCGGCATTGGGGCCTGGTATAATAGTCAGTGGAATATTATTTTTTATGCATTCATTTATTATCCTGAACCCCGGATCCTGAACTGCCGGTACCCCTGATTCTGATACAAGAGCAACATTTTTGCCTGCCTCAAGCTTGTTTATTATATAACCGATTCTTTTTTCTCTATTGTAGTCGTTATAACTTATTATATCTTTCTTAAGAATGCCGTATCTATTGAGTAATTTCTTTATAGTCCTTGTATCTTCAGCAACAATTAAATCTACCTCTTTTAATGTTCTAATAAGCCTGAAACTTGCATCTTCAAGATTACCAATTGGAGTTGCACAGATAAAAAGAGTTCCTTTAATCTTTCCCCTCCGATAAATATGTTTTTATTCCTACTATTCCTATTTTTATATCCTATTATTTTATATAATAACTATAATTAATAATCAAACAAATCTAATATAGTTTAAAAATCAATCGTAGACCAATACCCTGTTTACAAAGCTTAATAAATAAATATGGTCAAAGATGATGATTAAAGAGAAATTAGGAAAATACCGGTCTGAAGTCGAAAAAGAACTGAAGGCAAACATTCTTCCTTTCTGGGCATACAAGGCTCCTGATGAAAAAGATGGCGGATTTTATGGATTAGTTCTAAATGATTTAACCACTGATCTCCGTGCTCCAAAAGGTTCGGTGCTTTGCTCCAGAATATTGTGGACCTTTTCACATGCCTATGCTTTATCAGGGGATAAACTTTACCTTGACCGTGCAAATCGCGCATATTTCTATCTTCGCGATAATTTTCTGGATAATGAATACGGCGGAGTATACTGGAGCGTTGATTATAAAGGAAATCCAATTGAAGTCAAAAAACAGATATATGCCCAGGCTTTTGCTATATACGCTTTCTCTGAATTCTACAGAGCAACCGGTTTTAATGAATCTATTGGCTTTGCTAAAGATATTTTTAGCCTTATAGAGAAATTCAGTTTTGACAGACAATATGGTGGTTATTATGATGCCTTTAACAGAGACTGGACACCTGCAGAAAACATGCAGCTTGGAAGCGAAGACTTAAATGCCCCAAAATCAATGAATACAAGTCTGCATATTCTTGAAGCATACACAAATCTTTTGCGCTGCAGGGATAAGCGGAATCAGAATAACCAGGAATTACGCAACCAGCTAAAAAACCTGATAAACACAATTAATAAACATATCATAGATTTTTCCACATATCATTTCAAACTGTTCTTCAGTGAAAACTGGGAAAGCCTCTCTGACACCATTTCTTACGGGCATGACATAGAGGGAAGCTGGCTTCTATCAGAAGCTGCAGAAGTTTTAAATGAAAAAAAGCTTATAGAAGATACAAAAGAAACAGCAATCAAATTGGCAGAGGTTACACTCAGAGAAGGTATCGCTCCGGATGGGGGCCTGTGGTATGAAGGCAATAAAGAAGGAGTAACTAATTTTAATAGTGATTGGTGGCCCCAGGCAGAAGCTATGGTCGGCTTTTTAAATGCATATCAGATTAGTAGAAAAGAGTATTTTCTGGATGCGTCAGTTAAAAGCTGGGAATTTATAAAGAAATATTTAATTGACAAAGAGCATGGAGAATGGTTCTGGTCTGTAGATAAAAATAGAAATGTAAATAAGAAGCTGGAGAAGGCAGGCCTGTGGAAATGCCCCTATCATAATTCGCGTGCCTGTATGGAGGTAATGGAAAGACTTAACCATATTCTCAATTCATAAGACATATTTTATCAACCACAATAATAAATTATATAATACAAATAACTCTAAATAACTGAAAGCAAAAAGGAGCTAATAATGAATAAAATCAAACAAATAATTACAGGCGCAGCATTGCCGAATATTCCCTGGGAAGAAAAACCTGAAGGTTATAGACACATAGTATGGCGTTATACAAAAAATCCCATTATACCAAGAGACCTGATACCTTCATCTAATAGTATATTTAATAGTGCTGTTGTTCCTTTTAATGGAGAGTTTGCAGGTGTTTTCCGCTGTGATGACAGAAGGCGTTACATGCAAATTCACAGCGGCAGGAGTAAAGATGGAATTAGATGGGAAATAGACAATGAATCTATAAAATTTATCTGCGATGACCCTGAAATTAAAAAATTTGAATACGCTTATGACCCCCGCGTTTGCTGGATTGAGGACAGGTATTATATTACGTGGTGCAATGGATATCATGGCCCTACAATAGGAGCTGGATATACATATGATTTTAAAAAATTTTACCAGCTGGAAAATGCATTTTTACCTTTCAACAGAAACGGTGTGCTATTCCCCAGAAGAATAAATGGTAAGTACGCTATGCTAAGCCGTCCAAGCGACAACGGGCACACACCTTTTGGAGACATTTTTTATAGTGAAAGCCCGGATATGTGCCACTGGGGTAAACATCGTCATGTTATGTCCCCGAGAGGTAGGTGGGAGAGTACAAAGATAGGAGCAGGACCGACACCTATTGAAACTACAGAAGGCTGGCTGCTTATATATCACGGCGTTTTAACTTCATGTAATGGATTTCAGTATAGTATGGGTGGAGCAATACTTGATATTAACCAGCCATGGAAAGTACTACACAGAGCCGAACCATTTTTACTGACACCCGAAGAGTTATATGAGTGCGTCGGAGATACACCAAATGTTGTATTTCCATGTGCCGCACTGTATGATGCTCCAACTGGCCGGATAGCAATATACTACGGAGGTGCTGATACTGTTACATGTCTTGCCTTTACACAGGCAGATGAGCTTATTAATTTTATTAAGTCCAATTCAAGTTTATAATTTAAGCACAATTCAAGTGCACAACGTACAATCAGAAGAATTTAAAGAAGATTCAAATTAAGAATCTTATTCACTATCATAGAGAACTTTATAATCACCGCTTAAAAAATACATAACCCGTTCAGCTATATTTACAGACTGGTCGCCAATTCTTTCAAGGTATCTGCTTGCCAGCACAATATTAGTTACAAACTCTATATCTTTTTCGTCTTTTCGATAAGAAAATAATTTTTCCAGTAGTATCCTGTGAATTTCATTTACCATCTCATCCAGTTTTCTCAGTCTTAAAGCAAGCTTTATATCTTTATTTTTAAACGATTCGATGGCTTTATTTAGTTCCGTTTTAACAAGATTACCCATTTCATTAAAAAGGTCGACAACTTCCTTATCAGGATGCTTTCTTTCCTCTCTGACAAGTTTCTGCACAATTTTAGATATATTTACTGCCAGATCGCCAATTCTTTCTAGATTTTTAATAATTATACTCACAGAATGCAGATATCTTAAGTCTCTTGCCACAGGCTGGAATCCCGCCTGCAAAATTACACACTTTTCCTCGATCACCATATCGCTCTCATTAATCTCTTCATCCCCATCTATAACTTTCTGTGCCAGATCTGTATTCATCTCTGTAAAAGCCTTCACCGCATTATAAAGTGCTTCCTGCACAAGATTTCCCATTAATATTACATCCTGATTAATTTCTTCTAACCTATCATTAAACGTCTTTCTCACTTTATTAATTCTCCATTATTCCCTTCTCATTAATCGCAACCTGCTTCTTATAATACTGGCAGGAATTGCGAAAATCAACACAATTATTAATAGCACCAGTGCAGTACCCCACTGCATATTTTCAGGTGTATTTGTAAGCTGCGTTGCAAGAACGTATAGATGATAGGGTAATGCCATTACCTGACTAAAAATAGAATCCGGCAGACCCGGTTGTGAAAATGCTGCAACAGTAAATATTATAGGAGCAGTTTCTCCTGCAGCCCTTCCTATGCCTATAACAGAACCTGTTATTATTCCAGGTAAGGCGCGGGGTAGCACAACTTTTGTTACAGTCTGCCATGTTGTAGCCCCGAGAGCCAGTGATGCCTCACGGTAAGAATCAGGAACCGTCCTTAATGCTTCTTCAGTAGATGTTATTATGACCGGCAAAATAAGGAGGGCAAGAGTAAGTGAACCGGCAAGTAAAGATTTTCCGAACTTAAGCATTATAACAAAAAATCCCAGTCCGAATAATCCGTACACTACAGAAGGCACACCGGACATATTTATAATTGAAAGCCTTATTATACTGGTAAATTTATTTTTTGAAGCATACTCATTTATATAAATTGCTGCCAGCACTCCAACTGGCAATGAAAATATAAAAGTTCCCAGTATTAAATATAGAGTTCCGACTATAGCCGGGAATATACCACCTTCCCTCATGCCTTTGCCTGGTTTCTGTGATAAAAATTCCCAGTTTATTGCACTGCTTCCTTTAACTATTAAATATATTACTATTCCAAAAACAAAAAATATAACTATAAGAGTTAAAAGCAGTAAAATAATGTAGGAGACTTTTTCGGTAATTATTTTTCTTTTTTTACTTATTTCTCTTCCTTCTATTACCATAGCTTAACTTTCTCTGATCTTATTTATAAATCTGTCGGATATAAAATTTATAAGAAAAGTAATAATAAATAAAATTAAACCTATAGCAAAAAGGGAAGAATAATGTAGCCCGCCCTGGATAGTTTCACCCATTTCTGACGCTATTGTTGCGGTGATAGTTCTAACTGGTTGTAACCATGAAAAAACAATTCTTGGCGAATTACCGGTCACCATAAGGACCGTCATCGTTTCACCCACAATTCTGCCCAGACCAAGCATTACAGCAGCCATCATACCAGATGAAGCTGCTGGTACAACAGTCCGTATCGTTGTTTCCCATTTTGTTGCACCCAGAGCAATCGAAGCATGTCTGTACCTATCAGAAACAGCATTTATTGCATCTTCTGATATTGATATAATTGTAGGTAAACTCATAAAAGCCAGCATAACTGAGCCTGTAAGGGCTGTCAGTCCTGTACTGAGATTAAAAATATTTTTAATCAGGGGAGCAAGAATTTTTATACCGATAAATCCAATAACAACCGAAGGTATTGTTGCAAGTACTTCAATTATAGGTTTCAGCACTTCTTTTATAAACTTCGGGGCGAGCTCTCCAATATAAATCGCACTCCCTATGCCAAGTGGTACTGCAATTATTACAGCTCCAAGTGTAACCAGCATCGATCCGGTAAATAGAGGAAGAAAGCCAAATTTTCCGTGTGTCGGGGACCATTTCTTACCTGTTAAAAACTCCAT
>JAQVHC010000109.1 GCA_028696435.1 Actinomycetota bacterium
TACCTGAATCAGGAATTTTTGGTCCCCAATGCCATCCGAACATACAATGCGCCTTACGAATATAATAAAATCCAGGTATTGTTTCATCGGATGTTTTTATCATGAGTGGGTTTTTCTTGTGCATTTTTTTAATAAACTTCGTTGGCGAATAGAATGTTATGTGAATACTATTACTGCCTTCTTTTAAAAACGACTTTACATCAAACTCATAGCTCCTGTGCATATTATCAGTTTTCGCCAGTAGCCTTCCATTGACTTTAATTTCCGTAAGAGTATCCAATCCTTCACAATATAAAAGAATCCTATCTTTTTTAAACATATCCGGAGTAATATTGAATTCTCTTGTAAATTCATAATCATTATATGAAAGTTCTAAAGTTTTATCTTCGTTATCTCTGTAAAAGGGGTCTTCCATTAGCCCTTCGCGTAATAAATCTGAAAAAACCGACCCCGGAACCCGGGCTTCAACCCAGTGTCTCCCCCTGGTGTCTTTCATTCTCCATTTTCCATTAAGACTGTAAATATCCAGGTTAATCTCCTGACTTTTTTGTTTTATAAATAAAAAATTTTAAAGTGTTTAAGAAAATTTATAATTCTCTTATAGCTCTACATGGGTTTCCCACAGCCAGCACACTGGAAGGGATGTCTTTTACCACGACGCTGCCTGCACCTATAACTGAATTATTTCCAATCTCTACTCCCGGGAGAATTACAGCACCTGCACCAATCCAGACATTATCCCCTATCTTTATTGGAAAGCCATATTCAAATCCGGAATTTCTTTTTTCATACTCAAGAGGATGTGAAGCTGTACATATCTGAACATATGGTCCCAGAAGAACATTATTCCCTATATCTACTACATTTACATCCAGTATTACACAACCATAATTAGCATAGAAATTTTCGCCGAATTTAATGTTATATCCATAATCACAATAAAAGGGGGGTTCTATATGACATCTACTGTCTGACCTGAACAATTTTTGTAGTATCTTAATTCTTCTACTATACTTTAATGGGCTGGTTCTGTTGAATTCATAACATAATTTTTGGGCATAATTTCTTTCTCTTACTAGCTCTTTATCAGCTGAAAAATACAACTTTCCGGATAACATTTTTTCTTTTTCTGTCATACCTTACCCACAACATGTCATTTTATAGCCCTGCTTTTTATTAAATCTCTGTACCAGAATGCACTATTTTTTAAAATCCTTTCCTGCGTTTTATAATCTATATAAATAATCCCGAATCTTTTTGAGTATCCATATGTCCATTCAAAATTATCAATTAATGACCATACAAAATATCCTCTCACATCCATTCTTTTCTGATTTAATTTTGCAACTTCCATTAAGTGCCTTTTAAGGTAGTCTATACGTTTTTCATCACGTACTTCAACTTTTTTTAACACCCTGTCATTAAATGCAGCTCCATTTTCTGTAATATAAATGGGTATCTTTGTATACTCCTTCCTCAACCTTAATATATGGTCATATAAAGCCTCTGGAACTATTTCCCAGCCCATTTCAGTTTTTGCAAATTTGCCACTAACTCCTTTAAACTTCAGTGGAGAATCAGGTGAATATTTTACCAGCTCACGCGAATAATAATTTACTCCCAGAAAATCATTTTTAATTGATATTTCCTGAAGATCATTGTCTTCTATAAAATCAAAGCTAACATTAAGGCCCTCATATATTTTTTTCATATCTCCGGGATATGAACTTTTAAAAAGGGGGTCCAGGAACCATCTATTTAAATAACCATCACGTATAAAAGCTGCTTCCATGTCTTCTTTTGATTTAGTTGCAGGATATGCAGGAATTTGATTAAGAGTTATTCCAATTTCTCCATTTTTAAAATTAAATTTCCTGAATTCTTTCACTGCATATGCATGTGATAGTAAAATATGATGTGCAGCTTTTAGAGCTTCCTGTAAATCTTTATGACCGGGAGCATGATTGCCCTCGTAATAGCCAAAAATTGATGCACATAGTGGTTCATTATGGGTTATCCATAATTTTACAGATTCACCCAGCTCTTCAAATACTTTGACTGCATATTCTGTAAACCATTTAACAGAATCTCTGTTCAGCCATCCGCCCATATTATATACCCACATTGGTAAATCCCAGTGGTATAGAGTAACAACGGGTTTTATATTTCTTTTAACAAGTTCATTAACCAGATTTTTATAAAATTCCATACCCCTGGGATTAAACACCCCTTTATCCGGGAAAATTCTTGACCATGAAATCGAAAATCTATATGCATCAATTCCTATATTCCCCATCAATTCGACATCTTCTCTGTATCTATTATAATGATCACATGCAATATCTCCTGTATCTCCATTATAGATTTTACCTGGAATCTTCGAGAAAATATCCCATATCGAAGGGGTCCTTCCATCAGCATCCACAGCACCTTCTATCTGATAAGATGATGTTGCTGCGCCAAACAAAAAATCTCTTTTAAACTTTGCTGTCATTTATTTTTATTCCTTACTAAAATAATGGTTGTATTTAGAAAGACTATTATAATGGTTTTTAAAATTATTTAAAACTTTTAGAGGTACCAGCTCTTATTTGCCAAGGATTGCAATTACCTGAACATCACTTTCTTCCCCTCTACCTACCGGTACCAAATTTTCCTTTACAGGTTCCCCGTTAACATAAAGGCTTCTTACTCCTCTATTAACTCCTTCAGGATTTTTTACCGTAATATTATATCTTACTCCGCGGAAAAATCGCGTAACGTTATACTCCTTCCATTCTGCCGGTATACAGGGGTCTATTACCAGGCCGTCATAGTCAGGTTTTACTCCCAGAATTGCCTGCGATATATTAACAAAACACCATGCAGCTGTGCCAGTAAGCCAGGAATTTTTTGCTTCACCCGATGTAGGCGAATCAGGGCCTGCAATCATCTGGGCATAACAATATGGCTCACAACGATAAATCTCTATGGCTTCTTCTTTAACACTGGGACATATGCGTAAATAATAACTAAAAGCTTTATCACCGTTACCCATTATAGTCTCAGCTATGGATATCCATGGATTATTGTGACAGAATATACCCGCATTTTCTTTATATCCAGGTGGATATGAAGAAATTTCCCCGAGATTAAGATAATAACGTGAATATGCAGGCTGGTGTAAAACTATTCCATCAGGAGTCGCAAGGTATTTCTCTACGCTTTTCAGAGCTTTTGTTGCCATGCCATTCTCCAGCCCAACGCCACCCATAATGCACCATCCCTGTGGTTCAATAAATATTTTCCCTTCATTGCATTCACTGGAACCTATTTTATTACCATAGTAGTCATAAGCCCGCAGAAACCATTCACCATCCCAGCCATAGTTTTCAATAGCTCTACTCATTTGCTCATAATGTTTTTTCAGTTCATCAACTTTATCATTCATATTAATCTTTCCTGATAGCTCCATTAGTTCACGGCATGCATAAAGGAAAAGCCCTGCAATCATAATTGACTCAGCAACACCACCGGGTTTATCTCCATAAGTCTGAAAACTCTGTCCAGGATATTTTGAAAAACAATTTAGATTCAGACAATCATTCCAATCTGCATGCCCTATTAGAGGGAGCCTGTGCGGACCCAGATTTTTTAATGTATATTCTATAGACAGGAAAAGATGTTCAAGAAGAGTAGCTTTGCTATCAACAACATCAGCATAACTGACTGGCTCACTAAGGATTGAGTAATCTCCTGTCTCTTTAATATAAGAGCAAGTCGAAACAATCAGCCAGAGGGGGTCATCATTAAAACCACTGCCTACCTCTTTATTACCTTTTCCAGTAAGGGGTTGATACTGATGATAACATGACCCATCAGAAAATTGAACTCTGGCAATTTCAAGAATTCTCCGTCTCGTTCGTTCAGGGACCATATGAACAAACCCCAGTAAATCCTGATTTGAATCACGGAACCCCATTCCACGACTAATGCCTGATTCAAAAAACGAAGCAGACCTGGAAATATTAAAAGTTACCATACACTGATATTGATTCCATATATTTACCATTCTATTTACATGTTCGTTTTCTGTTTTAACCCTGAACTTGCATAG
>JAQVHC010000017.1 GCA_028696435.1 Actinomycetota bacterium
ACCAATATTACAATAATCATAATAAAAATAGCAATTGCAACTACATAAGCTAATAAAAACCTGATCATGACTAAAATAAACACAGGCTAAACAGGACTATCGGAGGACAAAATAAGTCAAAACGCATATGAGGGTGGGATGCAATAAGAATGGAGCCCAGATAAGATAAAAATTTTATTAATAAAAAAATAATGCTAATATCTTATTTATGGAATCATTCATGAGAAATAAAATAAAGCAGCCAATAAACAAGTTAAAGCAATTTTTTGTTTCAAATAAGAGAAGAATTATAAGATATTCTGGCATAGCTCTTATAGTAATCGGGGTTTTCATTTTAATATGGCCCTTATACACAAATTTTATAATGGTTAGAAGAGAGAGGGCTGTTCTTTCCGCATGGGATGAAGATATTATGCTAACCCAGGGCACTACCACAGGTGAAGAAAGTAAAGGAGGAAACCAGGATAATCCTGAGCCAATTTTAGAAATTAAAGTTATTGACCCTGAAAAAAAACTGCCCTTTAAAATTTCCATCCCTTCAATCGATGTGGAATGGCTGGTAAGAGAGGGTACTGACCGCGCGACTCTTAAGCAGGGGCCCGGACATTATACAGGCTCTGCTCTGCCAGGTGAAAACGGAACATGTGTGGTTGCAGGACATCGGACCACATACGGCGCTCCTTTTAATAGACTTGATGAACTCAAAAAAGGCGATGAAATAATACTGGAAACCGCCGGTAATGAAAAATTTACCTACATTGTTACGGACCAGGAAGCAGTCATCCCGACTGATTTATCCGTCCTCAAAAATACAGACTATCCCTCACTTGTACTATCCACATGCACTCCAAAATTTTATTCAACAAGAAGGCTTATAATTTATGCCAGAATGTTTGAAAATGAAAAATAGAATAAACAAATACCGTGCAGACAGCCAGCCAGAATAATGAAACAGAAATAGAAGAAATAAGAATATAGATTAGATGATAATTGTAATCCCTTTCTGGATTTTAAAAAGTTTAAGCAGTGGATTTAATGTTATAAAAGATGTAATAATAAAAGTATACTGGCGGAAACGAACATGTTTATGTTTTAAACCCTACTATTGTATTAACGATGTATTTCAATATAAACCGGGTTATAATTTGTTTCTGCTGTGCATAATTTTGAGCTGCTATTATATGAATTATATGTATTGATATGCATATACCACAAAAGAAGAGCACACCAAAAGCATGCATACTACCAAAATCACAGCGCCAGAAGCATTTTTATATTCCTTGTAAAAATGCGCATATAGAAAGGGTAAGTATTCAAGATTTTGGACGCCTGCATTAACTTACCCCCCATTTTCAATTCTATCATAATCTTTTTTCAATTCAACGAAGAAATTATAAAATCTTATAGATTTATTATAAATATTTTGAATTTATAGCATTTTTAGGCAAGATACGGCTTCACTCAAGATACGAGTGGGCATATAAAATCTTATTTGTCAGTATATCAAAAGTCTTTACTGCATTCATCAGTTCTCTATCAAGCGGGTCAACTATAGCACTGTCAAGACCATGGCTTAGAAGAATTACCAGATATGTCCTGTTAAGGAGACTCTTTAATTCCTTTGGTGAAGACTGGGAAACATTGCTCAGGCCAACTATAGTTTTTGGATCATCAGGAAGTCCCATCATTTCCTTTAACTCTTTAAAGACTTTTAGTGCATCAATACAGTTTTTTACCTGCTCCTGGAGCACAGCGACAGGCAAGACTATCGGGTCCAGGTAAAGATTCTCCATGGGTACATCATATTCCAGAGCAGAATTTACTATATCCATAGCTATCTCTACCCTGCTATCAACATCAGCAGGCACTCCCTTTTCGGTTAGTGCAATTCCAACTATCTTACTGTTATATTTCTTTGCCATTGGCATGAGGACATCAAGTTTATCCTTATCTCCTGTAACTGAGTTAATCATTGCACAGCCTTTATGCACCTCAAGGCCTGCTTCTATAGCGCTTATATTTTTTGTGTCCAGCGCAAGAGGTATATCTACTTCAGATTGTATGCTTTTTACCAGCCACTGCATTATCTCTTCACCATTTTTTGTGGCCGGGCCGATGTTTAAATCTACATAATCAGCCCCTGCTTCTTTTTGTTCCCTTGCCATCTTTATAATAGGTTCTGCATTCCTTTCTTTTACAGCATCTGCAACAACTTTTAAAACTATACTTATATTTTCCCCGACTACTAACATAATTACTCCTGACTTCCATAATTTATTATTAAATTTAATTACTATTATAACTATTATAGATAATAATTATAATTTTTATAGTTCCTGATTTGTAGTCCTTCTATGAATTGCATTTTTATATTATTTATATTAGCTACTCTTCCGGGGAAATTGTGATTTTTTGAATTATGGATAAATTAATTAAATTAGATTAAGCCAGACAGAAATTACGAAGCCAGGTAAAAGTTATTGAGTTTGAACTGCGATTAAGCTAATAAAAAGAAATCAAATTAATAAACAGGAACAGACTAAAGAGGAAATATATCTCTTTCCAGAGGTTATTCCCGGTGGTTATCATCAAAGGTTATAATTAAACCATTTATCGTAAATCTTATCATATGCACCATCTTCCTTCATTTCTTCAAGAATATCATTAACTTCTTCTCTTAGCAGACTTCCTTCTCTGAACACAATAGCAAAATCCCTGTTGGATTTCACTATTTCAAGAACTTTATATATGCCCGTATCTCCAGTTATAAGATTAACACCAATCGGAAGGGAGATTAAAATTCCATCAATATTTTTACTTTTTAGATCGTTTTCCATTGTGGTAATATCACTATATCCTACAATCCTGTAATTAAGCATATAATCTTCCGCGAGATAACTCTTCTCAATATCCAGAATTCCCACAGACTTTCCTTTTAGATTCTCCTTAATCTTAATTTCCGTATCAATCAGAGTAACCAGCATATACTCCATAGTAAAATAGGAGTCAGAAAAATCAACAATGCTTTCCTTATCAGGAGATATAGGAATTGCAGATATTACCATATCGAGATTTAAATCTTCAGGAATGTTATAAGTACCATCCCATTTTAGTGTAATTATCTCCAGTTCTCTGTCCATTCTCTCTGCAATTTCATTTACGATGTCAATATCAAATCCATTGATTTTCCCATCTTTCATAAATTCAAAGGGTTTATATGTAGGGTCTGTACCCACTATAAGCTTTGATATGTCGGTACTGTTATCATAAGCACTGACATCGTCAGAATTATCGGAGTCAGGATCAGAAGCATATAAGGTCCCGGCATCAGAAGCAGTATCTGCCACTGCCTTACATGCTGTAAGACAGAACAATGAAAAAACTAATGCTGCACATAATAACGTACATGGCAATAGGCTAAAATATAAAGAATGCTTTTTGTTTTTTTGTATTGATTTTAAAAATATCATAAAAACTTAATTTACATTTTATCTGCTAATCCAGAGTTCCTATCCACACTTCTATAATTCTCAGCTACTTAATCTACTTATCTAATAAATATATTATCCTATAGAACTCGGGAGAAGAAATTGTTAAAATTCTTGCTAATCTACTTACCTATTAAATATATTATCCTCTTTAAATTAATACAGTTTTATCACTGTTAATTGCTTTTACTATTTTTTATATTTATAAAGTTTACACTTTTTTAGCTAAAAACAAAACACTTTTAATATAAACAAAAATTAATATCTTTTTATTACTTATTATTGCACATTACTTTTTATATTTTAATCTCAGAACTTTTTTAAATATAAGATACTGTTAGCCTGCTTTTAACCTGATCCCGATATTAATTTTCTTAAAAAAATTAATAAAAAGGTTTATTTCCTACTTATTTTATGTTAAAATATCAAATATATATAATAAATATTATAATTATATAATACTTTTATTACTGAATATTTTAAAATTAAAATAAACAATTTTCTGATTACTAGTCTAAAAATAATCTTAAAGTTGGTTTGATTTTTAGACTAAAATGATATAAAGTAGTTGAGGCCTTGTTTAAAAGGTTTAATATGTTAATTAATAAAAGTATTAACAAAAGGTTGGTAGACGTATGACAAAAAATAGCGAAGTAAAGAAGAAGTCAGAAGAGATAGGGATTAACGGACTTAACAGTATAAGTAATCTGGAAGCTGACATAATGAATATTATCTGGAGCAAAGGCAGGGTAACAGTTAGGGAAGTGCATGAAGATATGCTCAGGAAAGAAATTGAAAGCAAAGAGCATGGATTCATTCCTTATACAACTGTAATGTCAACAATGACAACCCTTGCAGAAAAAGGTCTTCTGAAGCAGGACAAAACTTCTAAAACTTATCTATATTCAGCTGCGGTTGACAGAAAAGAACTTTCAAAAAGAATAATAAAGTCAGTTGCTGAAAAATTACTGGATGAGGATACCGCTAAGAAAGTCTCTAAATTTCTTTCTGAAGCTCTATAATAAGAACATTTCCAGAGAAGACATAGAAAAACTTCTTAAAGAATATATAACCATTAAAATAAATATTAAAAGTAAATACTAAAAATCAAATAGGTTATCTAATTATTCTTAAATGTTCTGATGTGGTACCAACTAAATTTTTAGCTGCATTTTAGCCGCTTTTAAAGTATTTTTTAGAAGCATGGCTATAGTCATAGGACCAACTCCACCAGGTACAGGTGTTATATAGCTTACTTTTGGCTCTACTTTCAAGAAATCTACATCACCTATTAATGTAACTCCCTTTTTTTCAAAATCTTCTTTCCTCCATTCCAGAAGTTCCTGGCTGGCTTTATCTTTTGTTATCCTATTAATTCCAACATCTATTACCACAGCTCCCTCTTTTACCATATCATCCTTAATAAGATAAGGAACACCCGTAGCCACGACAAGTATATCTGCATCTGAAATACTGGCTTTTAAATCCCTTGTTTCAATATGACATATTGTAACTGTAGCCCATTCATTTAAAAGAAGCAGTGCTGTTGGTTTTCCAACAATCTCACTATGGCCAACCATAGCTGCATTTTTGCCTTTTATAGTTATATTTTCCCTTTTCAACATCTCTATAATACCGGATGGAGTAGCCGGAACCAGACATTCCTGATTTGCAACAAGCCTTCCCATGTTTACAGGGTGAAATCCATCCACATCTTTTTCTGGATATATTGCTTCGAGTACTTTTGCTTTATCTATTTGAGGAGGAAGTGGAAGCTGAACCAGAATACCATGAATATCTCCTCTATTATTAAGTTTATTCAGCTCCTGCAATATATCTTCCGTTGATATGTTTTCTTCCATTTTTATAGTCTCGGAATAAAAACCAACTTCGTTACAGCTCTTCTGTTTATTGTTTACATATATCCTTGAGGCAGGATCATCTCCTACCAGTATTACTCCCAGACCCGGTGTAAATCCTTTTGTTCTTTTAAGTTCTTCTACTTCTTCAGCAATCTCTCTTTTAATGTCCTGTGATATTTTGCTTCCATTAATTAATTTAGCTATTTTAACCACCTCCATAAATTAAAATTTTTAATAAGTTTTATTTTAAATAATAAATTTTTATCAGCTTCTTTTATTACTTTTACTATCTTTTTAATATCTCCATACCTTAACTACCCCGGGTAAAAACCACTACATGTCCGGAAACATAGCATCTTTTAGTATCCACATGCCTTCAATCTAACCGGCTTAACTAAGCTTCTTTAATTTAAGTCCTTTAATCCAGATTTAGTCCTTTAGCCTGGCCTGTCCTTTTTAATTTAAAATAACCCCACAATATTGCCATTTTCATCTATATCTACTTTTGTTCCCGCCGGAACTTCTGGTAGTCCGGGCATAGTTCGCATCGTTCCAAGCAACGGATAAAGGAAGCCTGCTCCTATAGAAGCCCTTACATCTCTTATAGGAACAATAAAACCAGTAGGCCTTCCTTTAAGGTTGGGGTCATGACTGAGTGAAAGATGTGTCTTCGCCATACATATCGGTAGCTTATCAAATCCCTGCTTTGTATATAATTCAATTTTATCTTCTGCTTCAGGCAGGTATTCCACACCATCAGCACCATAAATTTTAGTGGCAATTTCTTCAATTTTCTTTTTTATAGGCCAGTCCAGTGGATAAAGAAATCTAAATTCCGATTTCTTATCTGCTGCTTTCATCACTGCTTCAGCAAGTTCCAGCCCTCCATTTCCTCCATTAAGCCATACATCACTTTCTACAGCATCTTCTGCACCGGCTGCAAGAGACCTTTCTCTTACAGCATCTATCTCTTCTTTGCTATCTGTGTCAAACCTGTTTATTGCAACAACTACAGGAACCCCAAAAAGCTTCATATTTTCAATCATTTTTTCAAGATTTGCACATCCCCTTATAACTCCTTCTACATCAGGCCTGGTCATAAGCTCTCTATCTACTCCTTTGCCCGGGATAAATTCAAACACACCACCATGCATCTTTAGAGCTCTTATCGTTGCCACGATAACTACAGCGTCTGGTTTTAAGCCTGAATATCTGCATTTAATATTCATAAATTTTTCTGCTCCGCAGTCAGCACCAAAACCACTTTCTGTTACTACGTAATCACCGAGCTTGATAGCTATCTGGTCTGCCAGGATCGAACTGTTACCATGTGCAATATTAGCAAAAGGCCCTGCATGCACAAAACACGGCGTGTGTTCAATAGTCTGGAGTAAATTAGGCTTTATTGCATCTTTTAAAAGGACAGTCATAGAACCTGCGCACTTTAAATCTTCAGCTGTTACCGGATTTCCATCATACGTCGAGCCAACTACTATTCTTGCCAGTCTCTGCCTGATGTCCTTAAGTCCGGTAGTTAGTGCAAGAATTGCCATTACTTCAGAAGCGACAGTGATATCATATCCCGTCTCCCTCGGAATGCCGTTAAGAGGGCCTCCAAGACCTATAATAATATTTCTTAATGCCCTATCACTCACATCAACTACTCTATTTAATGTTATACTGAATGGGTCTATGTTAAGTTTATTGCCTTTCATAAGATGAGTATCAAGGAAAGCAGCCAGCAAATTGTGTGCTGCTCCTACAGCATGTGTATCACCTGTCAGATGAAGATTGAAGTCTTCCATTGGAAGAACCTGGGAATAGCCACCACCGGCAGCGCCTCCTTTTATGCCAAATACCGGACCGAGGGAAGGTTGCCTTATGCAGGTTATTGCTTTTTTACCGAGCTTGTTTAAAGCCATACTCAGTCCAATCGTGGTCACCGTTTTCCCCTCGCCAAGTGGAGTTGGAGTAATAGCTGTTACATCAATATATTTTCCATCAGGTCTATCTCTGAAATTGTCTAAAACTTCAAGTTTTACTTTTGCTTTGTAATTCCCGTATAATTCCAGATAATCTTCATCAAGACCAATCATTGCCGCTATTTCTTTTATATGTTTCATTTTAGCTGCCTGTGCAATTTCAATATCACTTTTCATAAGACTCCTCTCGTACTTGATATACAATTTATTTTTTTAAATTTAATATAATTAAGGCTATATCTTATCCATCGCCTGACCCACAATATATACGACAGGGTGGTTTACCTTCTATGCCATTAAGCAGATTGAGCTTATCAGTAACTTTAGCCTATCAATAATTCCAGAATTGCTATCTGCGATTCAATTTACAATCGAGCAGGCAGCTTGCCCACTTCTAAATAGGAGAGCGCTCCATTATATGCAATAATATATATAATAATTTTAAGTTTCCTCTAAGTTTCTGATAAAAATAGACATATCCTAAGAATTATATAAGAATTACTAATATGTTACAAACTAAATTTAAAGCAGCTCTATTTTTTCCCGGTATATTCTCTTAAAAATTTGGGAACTTCACCTGCTTCCCTTGGCCCAACAACAACTTTCCACCCGCCCCCGAGCTCATCCTCAAGCTCGCCCTGAAGCTGGGCTACATATCCCGGTATAACCAGTTCTTTTTTCTTTACTTTATCAGCAATACCGCTTTGATTTACAAAACGGGCAATCAATTCAGGGACAAATTTTCCAGCAGCCCAGGCAGTAAGAACTGACTGCCCCTCAACGTCCATAACCAGAAGCCATGAAGGTACTTTGCTGTTTTCTATTTCACCGGAGATTATAAAATATGTAAGAGAGAAATTAGTTGTAATTAAAACCGGTGAATTCTCATCCGGATTTCCTATTTCATAAATCTTTTGTTCTACCTGCATTGGCCTTCTCGGGTCAGTGTATATATTCTGCCTGTATACGAGGAGCGGATAGATATTCTGATAATCGGCATTAGAAAGTACAATGATTGAGCCATATTTGGCCACAAAAACAGAAGCTATTAGTGCCTCTTTTAATGGGTCATCGGTCATTTCATCGGGAAATACTATAGTAGGATAACCAAGAAGTCTGTTTTTCTGTTTTATGGCAGCCATCCTTAATATAATCTGATTATAAAAATCGTCTTTAAAATTTCTTACCCCGATATCTATTACAATATTTTTAATCCCGGCATCGCGCATCTTTTCGGTAACTTCCATCACATCTTCAAATGTCTTTCCTCTTACTGCAATCGGACAGCCGGTTTCTTTACCAATCTCAATAAATAAGTCGACACTGTCTGAAGAAGCTGCGTGAATTAGAGGTTTTCTCTCACGAAAGGTTTCAGCCACATTTTTCAGGGTCTGAGGGTCTTCTGAAGATATTATCAGAGGTTTTTTTGTAAGAGAACCGACTTTTCCTGTAATTTCCATAAACTTTTCTCTATTTCCAGATTTATTTTTAATACAGATAGCATCAACTTTTAAAATCTGTCCAACTCTCTCATAAGCAATAGAGTTTACTTTTTTGACAACTTCCTCAATTTTATCGCTGCTCATATCATCATTTATAGTTACTGCAAATGCATTCTGATTCACAAATGTTCTATCATGCCTGAAAAGAACTGTTTCTTCACCAACTACAAAAGAGTCTTCTCCGGTCCCCACCTCTACCTTTAATACAGGTGGCTGGGAAGCCTCCGAGAGAGCTTCCTTTGCTTCTTCAGAAATATGCGGGCATTTTTCAAGTTCAACCTTTCCTGCTGCAAGCTGCATTGCAAATGCCAGACAGGTTGGAAATCCACAATCCTTGCAATTTGTCTTCGGAAGCTTCTTGAATATTTCCAGACCACTTAAAGCCATGCTTTTACTCTCCTTATCTTTACTCTGCTTATTTTTATTCTCTCTATCTTTACTCTTTCCGTCTTTACTCTTCTTGTCTTGATAACAGAACAAATACACAAAATATACAAAATGTTATAATAAAAACTATGTTACCAAATTAACATTACCCGGCTACATTTTTATCTTACATTATTGGTTCCATCTCAAGCACCGGATGATTTACTTTCTGTACCCATTCGAGTACCTGCTCTTCTGTTTCTGCTTCTTTTTCTGTTGCAATTTTATCAAGAAAATCATCACCCAGGCCGAGCTCCCTGCTTCTTTCCTCGAGCAAATCTCTTATTTCTTCCTTTAACATCGATGGCATCCAGACAAGCCGCGCCAGTCCCCCATCAGCTCTTATAAATTTTCTTGAACAGATAAAAAATTTACTTATTCCTATAAAACCTGGTGTTTGAATTCCTCCACCAACCATTCCTGCCATAGTGGAAAATTTCATGCCGCTTGGAGTCATGCCGGGGTACTCCCTGTTTACAGCCATTACTCCGTTAGTAGAAGGAAGAATTGCAACAATGACTTCAAAACATCCACAGGATGTCATCGGGTCTACTATCATTGAATAAGCTGAAAACGATTCGAGAGTTTGATTTGAGGCTTTATAAACAAATTCATTTACTCCTTTCCATATTCCCAGTCTTTCATCCATAGTTTCGCCTTTTTTCACCGGCTGGTTTGGCCCTGTTGGATTGATCTCAAAAGATGCTTTACAGTCAAGCCAGTTGTAAGCGCCGCATAGTCCGGGCCTTTCAGGCGATACGACACACACATGATTGGGGGCAAATGACTGGCACAGTGTACAGGAATAAAAAGTATCCACCGATTCATCTGTTAAGTTCTTGAGCCTTTCATCTCTTATTCTGAAAACCTTTTTTGCCTCTTTTTTGAGTCGCACAACATCTTCAACATTGGTATAAATTTTTACCTGAATCTTATCCATGATATTGCCAAAGCTAGAATGCATTTTCGCATGCAGAATAGTTCCGAGGTGCCTGATCTTAAAACCGCTCTTTACTGCTTCCTTGCTGAATCTCACCCATATAGTGTCTCTCTGGCCCATGTGAAATATTCCGGTAGCATAATTTATAAAATAATGTATCTGCCTCTCCATTACAGGCTCAAAATCTTCCTGCATTTTTCTGCCATAAACCAGCACCTCAATTCCCAGTGGAAGCACTCCGCCTTCTTCTATATCATCTACTTCCGGCCCAAATACTTCAATCTTTCCATCTTCAACTTCAGAAGAATCAGCGCAATGTAAAAATTCTATTGCTTCACTTCTGTTTCCACCAAATTCAACATAAGTATCTTCTTTTCTTACTCTTTCACCTTCAAAAGCAGGCCCGAAAGCTACAGGAATATCAACCTTTTCAACAGTTATTTTCAATCCCCTTACCTCTATAGCCTTTGCAACTATTTCCTCATCCGGAATATTAGAAACTACATGTTCATATGTGCATATTCCTCTTGGAAGAATTTCCGGAATATCGGTATCTGCAATTGTGGGAAAACCAAAATTTATTGCACCGGCAGCATTAGCATATTTTTCATCGTCCACCTCACCAAGAGCAAGAACGAATGCAAAGACCCTGTTTTTATTATAGAGAAGCATTTTTTTATAATCCCCGGGTTGGACCCCGCCAAAACTCAAAGCTGCTCTTGCAGCAAAGCCAAGAGCATAAACAGTAGCACTTATATCCTTTCCAAATGGTACAAGTCTTGTGTCCCAGCCAAGCTCAACACCTTCTTCTGCAAGCTGTTCTGCCATTGAGATACCGTTGGTTGACCCGGACATAAAAACATAAATATTTTTTTCCTGTAATTCTCTCGCAATTCTAACAGCAGTTTTACTGTCTTTACAGGCTCCCACACAGGCAGCAAATCCAGGTGCAGTTCCGTCCACAAATTCAATTCCTCTTTCCCTTAAAATAACATCGGTGGCTGCACCAAGCCATATGCCATCTGCAGGCGGGGGGCCATCTATATATTTTATTGCTTCAATTACTTCTTCGCTCCAGAGCGTCGCTATTCCTGCATCAAGGGTCCCTCCAAGATATGGTAGCCATACTTTCTCTTCCGGAACAGGAGGAAGCAGTTTCTTTGCTTCATTAAGAACTCCTTCACAATCGGATAATTTTTCTACTTCTATACCAGTCATACTGTATATTACGGGAAGATAATAACCTGTGTTCGGGAACTCTACTTTCTGTTCCCTACCGTGTTTTTCAATACATTCTTTAAGCACTTTTTCTGCACGCTCAACGGTTTTATACGCTCCCTTTATCGCACCGGTTGCAATAATTTTAGACATCTTTCAGTGCCCTCCTTGCTTCCATATCCAGTAAAACTCTCTCTTTTTTCATATCAATCTTAAGGGCTTTCCTTTTTTCCTGGATCACATTTATAACCTTATTTAATAATTCTTCTATATCCATTATATATTCAAGCTGGCCTCCATATTTTTTCTGCCAGCCTTCAGTCATTATCTTTTTTACTTCAGGACTTGATTCAACAGGAATAGGCTCACCGCTAAAAGCAGTATATACTCCGGAAGCAGCCACATAAGTCCCGATTGAAAGCGCTTTTTCACTCATCCATTCAGGAGCAATCCCGGCTACAGGCAAATCACTTATATCATCACCAAGGCCGCCTTCCTCAACCACATCTGACAGCACAGTCAGAATCCTGGAATTATCAACACACGAGCCCATATGCAGTATGGGCGGTATCCCTACTGTTTCACAGATTGAGCGCAGGCCTTCACCTGCATATTCTAAGGCTTCGGGCACCATCAGCCCGTATTTAGCCGTTGAAATAGCCGAACATCCAGTCTGCACAACAAGATAATCCCTTTTAATAAGTTCCCTCGCTACAAAATTATGATATTTATCCTGACAGTGCCTTGCATTGTTGCAGCCAACTACACCAACTACCCCCTGTATCCTTCCGTCAATAATTGCGTCATTTAATGGTCTTAAGGATTCCCTGAATCTGCCTCCCAGCATATATCTTATATATTCGTGTGAAAATCCTGCTACAAGGTCAGAAGACACATCGGGTATATGGATTTCACCTTTCCTCTCAGAGAAATTATCTATTGCCATTTTTATTATTTCCTTTGCAAGTTCCGGGCCATTAACATCTCTGAACTCCATATGTATTGCACCCGGAATCTTGCATTTAGGTGAAGTTGTTACAAGTTTTGTGTGATAATTTTGCGTTAATCTACCAAGCGCCTGCATTATGCACTGTATATCAACAACCATTAGTTCTATAGCTCCGGTCATTATTGCAGCTTCCTGTGATAGAAAATTTCCGATAGGTGCTATTCCCTGTCTCATTAATATTTCATTTGCAGTACAGCATATACCAACTATATTTATACCTTTTGCGCCTTTGCTTTTTGCATATTCAACCAGCTCATTATCAGACGAATATTCAACAATAATTTCAGATAGTGTAGGTTCATGGCCATGAATTACAATGTTTACTTCATCTTCTCTAAGCATTCCGAGATTAGTTTTTGCTCTGAGTGCTTCTGGAGTATTGAACAATATGTCTGTTATCTCAGTTGCAATCATGGAACCACCCCATCCATCAGCTAATGCACATCTTACAGCCTGGCTAAGTATATTCTCCGGCTCCTGGTCGACTCCTGCATGTGTTCTGTGCATAATTTCTACTATTTCCCTGTCTACACCTCTCGGAATTACATTATTTTTCCTCCATATTTCCTGTCTGGCCGGTGGTGCTATTTTTATTAAATCAATTTCTCCATGCTGCTGTCCAAATAAAGAAAGGGCTTTTTCTGAAGCTTCTAAAGCAATTTCTTTTACATCTCTGTCTTTTATTTCAATCCCCAGATTTCTGGCAAATTTCATTAACTTTAGTTCATCTTTAATTTCTATTCCAGGAGCCTTTCCCTCCGCAGCCAGACCGAGAAGATGAGCGAGGTCTCTTCCATGATCAGAATGTGCTGCTGCACCTGCAGCAATCTGCCGGGCAAGATTCCTTGCTGTAATAGTTCCAAGTGTTGCTCCACACAGGCCTACTGTATCCTCTCTTACCCTGCAGGGACCCATTGAACAGTTTTTGCAGCAGATTCCAGAAATTCCCGAACCTATGGGACAGCATTTCATTGCTAATGCCCTGTCAAATGCTGTAGACAATCTACCCTGTGATTCTCTAAGAATTTCAGCAACCGCCCTATCTACTGTTATATCTTTATATGGGCTGTAATCATTATTATCATTATTATTCATCCCATTTATAACATCACCTTCTTATGGCTTATAAATCTTATTTTATTAGCTTATTAATTTTCAATCTAGCAACCATCTACAAATTCCCTATAATTAACCCCAATGATAATCACTATTATGGTTAGTCTCATGCTAACCGCCATTATAGCCAGCAACATGTAACTTCTGTATGCCCTCTATAGCTTACATTAAATCCTTAATAGCTTCTTTAATCAGACTTACTGCTTTTGGGTGCCTCATAACAAGAATATTCGCACCGGCGAGTAGCATACTCATACATGAAATGGTCTCCCAGTTTATTGCCCTTTCCTCATGACTACCCCACTCAGGATATGCCTCTTCGCTCTCCCTTACTTCTTTTATTTTCCAGACTTCCGGGGCAATATTTGTAATAATTGGCATCTGTGTCATTTTATCATCCTGCATAAGAGCAGCAATCTTTAACCTCTCCATCGCAGAATAGCAGTATTCTATTCCATAACCAACACTGGAAGTTGAGGGATCCATTACTATTCTATCAGCAGGTAGCCCCAGCTGCGTAAGCAGTATATTTATCTGCTTTGCAATATTGACATCAAGCGGATTTAACGCAATCACATTGTTATTATAACCTATAGCTGCTGCTGCTATCGTTTTATAGTTATCTTCTTCAACCCAGCCCATAAGGATATTAGTTCCGGCATTTTTTTCAGAAACTTTTTTCATCACATCGGCAATTTTTTCCATCGGACCTGTTCCGTATACAATAAGAGGTCTGGTTATAGATTCCCTGACTTTTACAGTAATATCTGCCGCTTCTTCCGGGCTTATATCGTCGCCTTCAGGGTTTATCCTCGTTAACTTCAGACATATAACGTCAGCGCCATATTCATCAATACTTTTTTTCGCCCACCTTACAGGATCATCAAAAACATCATTATAATATTTCCCTATAATTTCAGGCCAATCATCAGGCTTTTTGTCATAAACCTCAATTGCAATTACAGGTTTATTTGGCAATTCACCCTCAAAACCATAAAAGGGGAGAGCATGCTCCCCCCCTATTAAAATTTCTGTATTATCTTTTCCAAGTTTTACTACATTAATACTTCCGGTATATGTATTTTTTGGAACCTGAAAATCCAAAACTTCCTCCCCTCACACAGCTTATAATAATTGCTTTTCCCTGCTTTTTAATATTATCACTGTCTTTATTTTTTGCCCGGGGAAATATTTACATAATTATGATATTTTATCATTTTTTAATAGAAAAATGCAGTTTGTTTTGTAACTAAATTCACATACTTAAATATTGTCTGCATATTATCTGCAAAAATTTAACAGTTAAATTCCAAGTTTTTTTACAAAGCTGCTTACTTTTTTAAAAGCAGGGCTGCTTGGTGGAATATCAAAAACAGTCTTATTATTTAGATCCATTTCATAGATATTTTTATCTTCATCTATGACATCTAATAAATCGAACTTCTTTTCCTCTATATAATTTTTAAGTCTGTCATCAAGCTCACCCCTTGCCCTGTTTATTATAAGAAATATTTTTCCGGCTTTTATATCCATCTCTTCCGAAAGTTCTTTTATTCTCGATGCAGTAAGAATTCCTTTCGGTGAAGGGTCTGAAATTATGAGCAAAAAGTCGACATCGCTTGTTGTCCGGCGGCTTAAATGTTCCATACCAGCTTCGTTATCCATTACCACATAGTTATAATTATCCTGCAGGATATCAATATATTTTTTAAAAAGATTATTCGCATAGCAATAGCAGCCCGGTCCCTCTCCTCTGCCCATTACAAGCAGGTCAAATCCTTTTCCTTCAACTAAAGCTTGATGGATGTTCATCTCCACAAGCTGGTCTTTGTAGATGCCTCCTGTAAGACGTGGTGCCTGTTTCTTAAAATCTTCGCGTATCATACCAACAGTACCTGTAACTTTAACTCCCAGAATCTCATTAAGATTAGAATTGGGGTCAGCATCCAGGGCAAGGACTGCACCTTTGTTCTGTTCTATAATACTCCTTATTATAAGGGCACTTATAGTAGTTTTTCCTGTTCCACCTTTTCCGGCCAGTGCAATTTTTATACCCATTTTTAAAACCAGAACCTTTTATTTGAATTTTATTTGATTTTTTTCATTTTTTTATTTTTGCCAGAATTTTTGTATCAAATATTTTTATTTCTCTAAAATATTTTTATTTTTTATCTTTTACCTGCTAAATATAAGCTCTCTTCAACTGAGGGAAAATCTTTCATGTCAGTATATGGTAAAAATAAACCCGCAACATATCTGTCCATAAATTTCATATTAACGCTCAATTCAATATAAGTAATATGTCTGGCAATTCTTGAAGTCTGTTTATATTTATCATGTGAAAGCAGGCTAAGATAAGCTCCTACAACCGATGTATTTCCAAGAAAAAAATATTTCTCGATATCAATATCCGGGAGCATTCCAATAACTATAGCATTCTTGATATTAAGATGTCTGCCCAGGCCACCGGCTATATATATTTTTTTAAGGTCGTATACACTCAGGTCGACTTCTTCCAGTAGTGTCTTTATCCCCGCGTAAATTGCTGCTTTTGCCCTTATCAGGTTATCAATATCAACCTCACTGATATATATTTCCTTTCCATTTATACTGTCTTTTTTATCAACAAGAACATAGCGACAGTCGTTATCTTCACATTTGAGGTATTTATTGCCTATATCTCTGTTAAACCTGCCTTTTCTATCTATAACTCCTTTAAGGTACATCTCGCCAATCACATCAATCAGTCCAGAACCACAAATGCCGGCTGGTTTACCCCCTCCTATCACTTCAACCTGACATCTGTATGTCTGCTGGTCTATTGATACTTTTTCAATAGCACTATCTACTGCTCTTATACCACATTTTACTCCTCCACCCTCAAAAGCAGGCCCTGCAGAACAGGAAGCCCCCATCATCCATTCAGAATTACCCACTACAAGTTCACCATTGGTTCCAAGGTCCAGAAAAAGAGATAATTCTTTTTTATTAAACATACCGGTTGCCAGAATACCCGATGTTATGTCACCCCCGAGGTAACTGGCCACACCCTGGATACTATATATATAAGCATTTTTTATATGCTTTATACCGACCTCTCCAGCAGTTGAGCACGGAAATTTATTTGCTACGGTAACATAGGGTTCTTCTCTTATATACCGCGGTGAGACACCATAAAAAAGATGCATCATAGTAGAGTTTCCTGCAATCATTATTGAAACAATGTCGTTTGCATCTACACGGGAATTCAGCAATAATTTCCATATCAGGTTATTAATGGAATCCACCACTACTTCTCTTAATTTTTCAAGCCCACCTTTTTTACTGGCATATATTATCCTGTTTATTATATCTTCACCAAACTTTATCTGGGGGTTATAATCAGATTCCATATCAATTATTTCTCCATTTCTAAGGTCAACAAGATAAATAATCAGAGATGTTGTTCCTATATCAAGAGCCAGTCCGTAACATTCATCGCCTGTTTTGCCAGGTTCAATATCAATAAGTGTGCTGCTTTCTCTATCAATTGTAACTGTAACCTCCCAGTTTTTTTCTCTTAAAACTCCAGGTAGTTTTCTTATTATATGAATAGGAACAGTACAGTTTTTGATACCTAAATTTTCCCTTATGCTTTTTTTTAAACGGAATAAATCACTGGTTCCATAGCTCAGTGATGGTTTTTCCACAACAATGAATGCCTTTTTTACCCATGGTTTTATATGAATACGGGACATCTTGCCTCTGCTGATATCAGCATAATTTTTAGATTTTATTTCTGATAGTCCACTCTCAACTATTTTTGCTTTTACTTTCCTCTGTCGTGGAATTTCCACAATTAAGTTACTTCCTACTTCAGAGAGGCATGATAGTACATAACCTTTTTCTTTTTTAGCAGATGATATAAGTTTCGTATCTTTTGTTTTAACTTTTCCATCTTTAATCCTGACCAGGCATCTTCCACATGTCCCAACACCACCGCAGGATGAATCAATATGGATTCCGCAGTCAAGTATCGCCTGGCGTAAATTATAATGGGGGGATACTTTAATTGACTTGCCATCCGGGATAAACTTAATCAAATATTTTTTTTGGTTTTTCATTATTAAGTTTGTAACATTATAAGCTTACATACTAAAAGATATCAATTCTTTAACTTTTAATATAAGCTTTAATGTTTAATCTTA
>JAQVHC010000110.1 GCA_028696435.1 Actinomycetota bacterium
ATGTCTCCAGGCAGACAGGAAACACGAAGCTCTCTCAGTCCGTGCTGGAGAACTCCGCCTTTTTCTTTCACGCCTATTGATATTTCTTCGTTAATAATATGGACAGGAACAGTTGTTTCAATTTCTCTCTTCATCTCTATTCTTAAAAAATCCAGATGCAAAAACTTTCCTGTAATCGGATCTATCTGGAAATCCTTTACCAGAACTGCTTCTTTCTCGACCTTCTTTCCATCATCTTCCATCTGCATATCAAAAATCGTGCTGTATATATTTTTTCCTTTTAAAAGGTCCTTTAGCTCTTTTTCCTTTACTTTAACACTTACCGGTTCTTTTTTTAAACCATATATAACTGCTGGTATAAAGCCATCTTTTCTCAATCTTTTAAGTGCTTTACTTTTGATTTCTCTTTCATTTCTTTTTTCTGCTTTAATAATAATATTTTCCATTTATTTCAACACCTGCTTTCAATTTCAGATTTATTTAAACCAGATTTTCACCTTTAAATAATTCACTTACAGATTTGCAATGATAAACTTTTTTTATAGTTTTTGCAAGAAGAGGAGCAATGGATAAAACTTTTACCTTGCTGGATTCCTTTTTTATAGGGATTGTATTTGCAACAACTACCTCTGCAACTTCCGATTCTTCAAATTCATCTATAATATCACCTGAAAATATCGGGTGTGTAGCACCAATATATACTTTTTTTGCATTATGCCTCAACAGCATATCAACAGCTTTAAAAAGGGTCCCCCCGGTATCTATCATATCATCAAACAATATTGCTTCTTTGCCCTCTACATCTCCAACTATATGCTCTATTTCAGCCATATTTGGAGCAGGTCTTCTTTTATCAAGTATTGCCAGCGGGAGATGGAGTCTTTTAGCAAAAATACTCGCTCTTTTTACTCCCCCTACATCAGGGCTTACCACAACACCATCTTTTATCTTTTTTTCGCTAAAATATTTAGCTATTATTGGTATAGCAGTAACATGGTCAACCGGAACATCAAAAAACCCTTGTATCGTTGCAGAATGTAAATCTACAAGTATAGCTCTATCCATTCCTGCAATGGAAAGCAGATCAGCAAATAACTTGGCTGTTATTGGCTCCCTTCCTTCTGCTTTCTTATCCTGACGGGCATATCCATAATGTGGAATTACAGCATTTATCATCCCGGCAGATGCTCTTTTTAAAGCATCGATCATTATTAGTAGCTCCATAATATTATCATTTACAGGTTCACAACAGGTCTGCACAACAAAAACATCTGCTCCTCTTACACTTTCTTCAAATTTAACGTAAATTTCACCATTTTTAAATTTTGTTCTGGTAACTCTCCCCGCACTTATCCCCAGCTCTTCTGCAATCCTGTCTGTAAGAGCCGGGTAAGATGAACCTGAAAAGAGCATCATTCTTTTGTGATCCTGGCTTTTTTTCATATCTCTCCTACCTCAAATTTATTTATTTTTTGATTTCACTGTCTTTGATTATTGCATCATGTTTTATATAAGCAAATGGTCCAATATTACTATTTTTACTAATATTAGAACCTTCTATTAGTGATGAATTTATTCTTGAACCCTCACCTATCACCGAATCAATAATCTGGCAGAAAGGACCGATTATAGAATTTTCTCCTATTACAGTTTTCCCCTTAATAAGACATGAGGGCCCTATGACTACATCCCTATCAATTACTACAGTACTTTCAATATAACATGATTCCGGATTTTTTATAGTAACTCCATTTTTCATAAAATTTTCATTGACCCTTTTTTGCATAATGCTTTCAACCATTGAGAGCTGAACCCTATCGTTTATACCTACAATTTCTATGTAATCCGGAATTCTAATGTAACTGACTTTCTCTCTGTTTTTTACCAGCATCTCAATAATATCTGTAAGATAATACTCATTCTGAACATTACTACTTTTAATCTTTTCAAGATAGTAAAATAAAGACTGCGTTTCAAAACAATAAATAGAGGTATTTACCTCATTTATTTTTTTTTCTTCAGGAGTAGCATCTGTCTCCTCAATAATTTTTACTATATTTCCTTTTCTATCTTTTATTATCCTTCCGTATCCTTCCGGATCGGGAACCACAGCAGTTACAAGACTTACCACGCTGCCTGCTCTTTCTTTATTATTCACCAGCTTTTTTAAAGTTTCTAAACTTACAAGAGGCGTATCAGCGGAAAGAATTATAGTATTTCTGGCAAGACTATTTTTATTTTCCCTTATAGCATAAACAGCATTAGCTGTACCAAGCTGATTTTCCTGCACAACAATTTTAACTTCAGGAAAATTATTTTTAATATAATCGCTCACTTCCTCTCTTTTATAACCAGTGACAGTAAAAATATTTGCAGGATTTAATTCTCTTACAGTAGATAAAACATAATATAGCATTGGGCGTCCTAAAATACTGTGCAGAACTTTAGGAGTTTGAGATTTCATTCTTTTACCTTTTCCAGCAGCCAGAACTACAACACTTAAATCCTTAGAAAGGTTCATCTTAAATGATTACCCGGGAAACATTATTATTTTTAATAACACTTAGATTGTAACATAAAAATAACATTTATCTAAGTGTTAATCTGCAAATTCTCCGCCTTTGATTTCCCTGGAGATGATGTTCAGGCCTGGCCCAAAATATACATCAATATATATGAGGTTGTTACATTTCTCACCCAGTATTTCCTTTCTCAGAAAATACTCTGCATCTCGCGGTCCTTCATCCTCAAAAACTCTTGATAGATCGCTGTCTTTTCTTACTTTTACCTGAATTTCTTCCCCGCATCTTTTACACTTAACAGTAAAAGTAATAAACCGGGAACTGGAATCCTCAGCCGGAGTGGCAAAAAAACTTTTTATTTTTTCTAAGAAACCGCCCATCCTTTATCCTTTCCTACTACTTTATTTTATAATACTTTTCTTCAAACTATTTTACCATAACTATTTCCAGATATAACCATTTGATGACTGCTCCTGTATGCTCTTATATGCTCTTATGCTTTATATTCTATGGTTTTTTTCAAGATTAATCAGAAACTTCTTTAACTTTAATTTTTCTGCTCCTTTAAACTCGCCAAATTTGCAGTTGCTCTTAATAACCCGGTGACAGGGCACAGCCAGCAGCACTGGATTCTTACTCAATGCAGTACCAGCAGCTCTCCATGCATCCTTAAAGCCGGCAATTTCAGCTACTTCTTTATAACTTGCTGTCTTTCCATAAGGAATACTGGCAGTTGCTGCCCATATTTTCTTTTGAAACGGAGTTCCTGTTAGAAATTCAGCCTTAAGGTTTAACTTCTTTATTTTCCCCTCAAGATATCCGGTGACTTTTTCTTCAATCTCCCGGGATTTTCTGCTTCTTATTAAAATTTTTTCTTTCGAGCAGTATCTATCCTCTACTTTTCTGATAAACTCCTGAAAATACTTCTTTTCATTTCCCAGAAACAGGATTGTTATTCCGTCAGCCTGTTCTTTCCACAGGCAGTAAAATTTACATATTTTCGTTTCAAATTCAGTTTTATTTATGTATTCTGACATTAACTATAATTAATAAATATTTGTACTTAATCAATTGACCCCGCTATTAACTATAAAATTGATGGTACTGATTACAAAATCAATGAAATTTCCGGGGAAGATTTAACGGTTTAATCTAATAAAATGTTCTATAGACCTGTCATATGTTCTTTCAGCACTGCTGTCAAAATAGCAGGCAGGGAGCTCACCCATCCTTTTGTGATAAACTATACACTCGCAGCACTTACCCTTTCTCGGGCAGGGTTCATAAGTACAATTACAATTTTTCAAATTTTCTTCCCTGTTGCACTCCATAATAACTCCTTTACAAATAATATCTCCTTTATAGGCCAATAGATTTATCTATTCTATCTGATATAATTTATTTATTACTTATATTGCTAGCAATACTATAATCAGGATTTTAATTCTATCCATTGTTTAATTTTACCGTTAAAATTTATTATGGGTAAATCAACCAGGCCCTGTATTTTCTGGGCTAATCTTAG
>JAQVHC010000018.1:0-6482 GCA_028696435.1 Actinomycetota bacterium
CTGCAATCTGGATAATTTTGAAGCTATATACGAGGGATAAAAAGTACAGCCAACTATACAGTCTGGCTTAAATCTGTTAAAAATCTCTGAGAGTAATTCAATATCCTCAAAATCATCTTTTTTTAATATATTATACTCGAATTCATAACCGGATTCTTTATCTTCTAAACCAGTCCTGTAAACAAAATTTTTTATATACTTTGATTCAAAATCTTCCGGATAAGCTGACGGGATAGCATAATTACATACACATATTTTGTGGCCCATTTTTAAAAGCGGAAGTATAAAATGCCATGTTCTTATTCCAGTACCGTATACTTTTTTATCATTTTCAAAAGGCATTGGGCTCATGCCCGTTATAAATATCCTGCTCATGATGCTTAAATCCCTAAAAATATTATACCTTTTTATTCTACTTGCTTATTTATATAATTAAAACTGCAAAATTTTAATATTTTTTTACAATATTTTTTTTAGAAAGACATTATTTACAATTAATACTGCATTCTGTTATACTTTACAATCTGAAAATCATATAATTTATATTATGTATGTATACAAATCGACATATTTAATAAAAGTCTGCAAGCAGTTAAAATTATACAGGTGCACAGGCATCTATCTATGTTTATAATAATGCATTAAGGTAAATGAGAACAGCAACCATAATAACTATAATTTTATTTTTGGTAGCGGTAATCTTTCTGGGATATACATTTTTAAAAGCCGCAATATTTAAATCACCTGTCACGAACGAAGAAACAGAACTGGAAGAACCGGAAGCAATTATTGATGAAGAACCCGGACAGGTTAAAGACGGGTCGGAAGATGAATACAGTGAAAATAAAATTTCAAAAGTAGAAATATATCTTGATGGTGACAGAAATAATGGAATTTTCCTTGGAGAAGCTGTATATGGCGTAACTTCGCAGGATGCCTATAATATTTATGGTGAAAACTTCTCCGAAACAGGTTTTCTTCTCGCCAAAAAAAATAATAAGTACTCGTTTGAGCCCGGGTCAGTACATTATCTCTATGTATATACACTAATACCAGCATCCGGGTGGGATTATCATCGTAAAGAAATTATAATACCGGGTGAACCAGAGCTTGATGAAAATATTAAATTGTCCGTTGATAACCCTGACCAGGACGAAGTAATAAAAGAATCCGAGAAGTCAAAAATAAAAATTTCAGGCTGGTCTGCAGATTTTGGAAATCCTTCTGCACCGGGTATTGAAAGTATAGAGATATATTTAAACGGTCCAAAAGGTTTTGGTAAACTTATCGGGAAGGCAGAATATGGAATTGAGAGACAGGATGTAGCCAGAGCTTTTGGAAATGCAAACTACACCAATTGTGGTTATTGCCTTTATTTTGATGGAAGCGATCTCGCAGAAGGAAGTGAAAATACTCTATATATTTACTCTTTCTCTTCTTCGGGTAATTATAACCTGGGGTTGATGGATATTATTATTGAAGGCGAAAAGAAGGAACCTGATACTATAATTTCAGTTGAAGCAAATCTTAACAACCAGTTAATAGAAATAAGTGGCTGGGCAATAAATAAAAATGATATTACTGAAGGCAAACCCAGAGAGACGAACGTAGAATACAATATTAAAAAAATAATCTTTACTTCTGATAGAACAGGAAATGAAGATATATTCAGCATGAATATAGATGGCAGTGAACTTACACAGCTGACTGACTATTCCGGTAGAGATAATTATCCTGCAGCTTCTCCTGATGGGAAAAAAATTACATACACATCAGATATTAACGGTACATGGCAGGTTATGGTTATGGACTGGGATGGCAAAAATAAAAAGCAGATCACAAATAATCCCTACAGGAGCGGGTTCTCATCCTGGTCTTTTGATGGAAGATTTATTTATTTTGAGGCATACGTAGATGATAACTGGGAAATATACAGGATAGATAGCGATGGAAGCAATATGAAAAGATTGACCTTTAATACCGATGAACCCGACTGGCATCCCTGTGGTCATCCATATAAATATAAAGTTATCTATGAATCAGGAACAACAGGTAATGAAGATATATATATAATGGACCATGACGGCAAAAATGTTGATAAAATTTCAGATGAAAATATGAGAAAAAGAGTTCCCTCGATTTCCGTTGATGGGAAAATAATTGTTTTTAGTGACAACAATTCTTTATATACCATGGATAACAACGGAAAAAACATAAAAAAAATCAGTGGTGACCTATCCCGCTGCAGACATTCTGGTATATCTCCAGATATGAAGTACGTAGTCTTTGAAAGTGTCATTGATGGAAATGTAGAGATAATACTTACAAACCTGGATGGCTCTAACACTATAAGACTTACAACCAGCCCTACCAAAGATTATGACCCGGTTTTTTTATACCAGGCAGTGGAAAATTAGCCTGTAAAAGTTTGCTTTTAATTTATACCTGAATCAATTAATGGACCTGTACTGCTTGCTTTGATCTTACAACAATTTATCTGCCGCCAGAAGTTTACTTCCCATCGTTTTCAACTGATATATGCCTGTATCTTATTCTGGGAAAATGAAAACGGATTGACGAGCCTATGGCAAAACCAAGCCATAATGACCAGATAGCCTGCCTGGAGAAAAGATAAAATAATAGCTCACTTACCTTTTCGCTTGAATGAAAGAATCTCGTTACAATAAAGCTGGTTATTGTACCTTCTGACAGGATAAGACAGATAAACGGAAAGATACCAACGATTACAAGATTTTTAAAACTAAAAAAACTTTTTTTAATCTTTAATTTTAATATAAGCATTACAAGCATACCTGCACAAAAGCCGGTGATTAAAAGTGCCACTAATTTAATATTATTTGAAACTACTGGAGATAAATTTGCTACTCCAAGCGTTTCAATAATATTATCAAAGTAGGAATATATAACAGCATATAAAATAGCATTAATAAAAGAAAAAACTGTTAAAAAATTTCTCAAAATTAACCTTTACCTTTCCTTAATTTTTCTTTAATTTTATAAATTTTTTGGCTGCCCGGTTCACTGACGATAAATTCCAGTTATTAATACCGGTATTTAAAAGTTACAACTTCTGGCCGATAGTACCGAGGTACTGAGAAACATAACTGTAAACAGTATGTGCTACAACTGAAGCGCCTGCCGGACTATAATGCATCCCATCATAAAGATATTCTCCGGGATTCTGTGACAGCGGCGTCAGCACATCTATAACTACTGCACCATGTTTTGCAGCAATTGTTCTTATCGCATCATTATATACTGGATAACTTTCTTTTCCAGACCGGAAAATAGGGCCAATAAGATTAATAAATACCCTTGCTCCAAGGTTTTTTGACTTAACAACTATTGCTTCAAGATTTGCGGTAAAGCTCGAAAGGCTGCCTCCAGTATCATTAGTTCCATACGCAATTATAACTATTTGTGGATTATGTATCGCAACAGTGCTTTCAAACCTTGCATTTCCACCACGAGCCATCTCCCCACTCTTTCCACTTGCAATAGTATTATATTCAGCATATGGATAGTTAGCTTCAAGGAGCTCATCAAAAATCTGCACCCAGTTTGACATTTCTATTAAAGAATCACCCATCGCAACAATAGTTACACTGGCATTTCCTCTGACAGTAAGGCTTTTTGGTAGCAGCTCAATTGTCCCGTTACTATATTCAATTTTAAAATGTGTGGTTATAACACCACCTGAATTTACAAGGTTCTCATTTACTTTCATACTATATGTTATCTCTTTTTCCTCTCCTATATCAAGGTCTTTTAAATCCCATATCAGTCCCCTTATTTCATCGCTCCAGCTTATTCCTTCTGGCGTACCCGACTGGCTTATGTAAGTGGCACCCTCAGGAGTGGGACAGATTAGTTTATAACTTTTTTCCTTCTTCTCGCCGGTGTTCCTTATAATAATTTTTACATTTATAATCTCCCCGGGATAAAGTTCCCCTCCGTTCGCATCGTATATATGTGCCTCGGATTTTGTTAAATCAGGGTAAAGGTTTAGTTTTTCTTCCAGCGTTTTTTCTATAATATTTGAATCATATTTTAAAGTGTTCCTGCAGGTTATAAGTTCATCACCATTCAGAGTATCTTTAACCCTTACTTTAAAAGAAAGAGTTTCAGGTTTATTTATTTCAACATTATCAATTTTCCATAATATATAGCTATCCCTGTACTCACCATTTCCGGTAATTGAATCCCCTATTATATCTACAAATTCTGATATATCGCTTTTAATCTCTACATCAGAAGCATTCATATCTCCGGTGTTCTCTACCACTAAATTGTATTGCAAAATATCGCCCAATCTTACAACACCGCCATTTTCATCAACAGCTTTAGCTTTAAAATTTAATTCAGGGCTACTTTCAACCCTGCTAACAAGACCTGCGTTGATGTTTTCATTAAATACATCCCCACTGATTTTGTATTTAAATTTCACTTCATCCAGATTAATAAGGGTACCATTATCCAGAGGTTTGCAAACCTCCACTATGAAGGTAAATGTTCCATATTCTCTTTTCTTTACATTCCCGGCATTTAACTCAAATGTTTTATCATTAACCTTTGAAACATCATTACAATCAGTTGATACAAAAAAAGTATGCTCTGGCACTTTAAGTTCTATAACCAGCTCATCAACATCTCTATTACCTGTATTTTTATAATTTATTATATATGTGATTTTATCGCCCGGCTTTAAGTGTTCCCCGGCGCTACTTGATACAGAATTGGATCGCCTGTCGCTAAAATTTGGTTTTGTCAGGTAAAAAAAATAATAAGCAGAAATTGCAGCTGAAATCACAATAACAGCAACCGCTACGTAAATCCATTTTTTATTATGCTTTAAAAAATTTAAAAGTTTCTCACCCATTTATATTTCACAAATATTTCATAATAACTATAATATCAAAATCTAGAAACAATATATAATATATAGATATATATAAAATTATAAATATGTATAAAATAATACATAGAGAAACTTGCCCTCTATTATAACAAAAAACCGCCTATCTGCATAAAGTATCTTTTCCACATATGAGGTATCTATTATTAATTCAACAAATGTAACCGGCTATAAAGATAAATATGAAAGATAAATAATAGATACCTCAATTTCTGGTTGACCTTTTCGCTACCCTTCCGCCCATCCCCTTCATTTTTTAAACTTTGCTTTTAATTTCCACTTTAACACCATCACAATTAATATAGTAACCTTTATAAGTTGTTCTGAATTTTATAATAGATTCACCCGGAGCTTTCCCTTTAAGCTTCAGAATTAAGTTAATCCGGCCATTTCCTGCTATCGTATATGAATCGCTCACCCACATATATATATTTGAGTTAATTCCAGGGTATTGATTAATATATCCACCGGAGTCCACTTCTATAAGTTCAATATTTTCCGGGAGCTCCAGTTCTAAAGAACTAATTTTTACGGCATTATCATTAGTGTTATTTATGAGATATTCCAGCATAAATTCTTCTCCAGCTTCTTTTACATATTTACCACTTTTGTATTCGTTATCAATCCTGAATTCAATTTTGATACTTCTATCAAGGTTCAGATACCCCACATATTGAGCTGGCGGAATATAGCTATTAAATTCAACCCTATCTATATCATATAAATTAATGGTTCTCATATCCTCAATGCCGGTTCCGTATCTTACTGCACCTCTATAGCCAGCTTCAGGAATTAGATGCCATTTTGAAGGAGAATTATTATCATACGGCCAGGCAAAAAATAAAACTTCACTTCCAAGATGTGATTCTATATCTTCTTTTGATTTTTTAAGTTCATATAAGAATTCGCCATCAGAAACCAGACCAAGTCTCACATGATTAACTGTATGGGATAAAAACTCACACCCGTATTCATGCATTTCCTCAATCTCCGGCCATATAAGTATTGGCCTTATTACATTTGTTCTTTTATTAAAATAAGCATTTGTTTTCCTGCTGGCTTCTGTCTCTCCTATGGCGCCAGTTACAAGGAAAACAGTCATCTTGTATCCATATCTTTTAAGCACTGGAAAACCATTGGTGTAGACATCCTGAAATCCGTCATCAGATGTTATCATCACCGGCTTTTCTGGCAATGCTTTCCCGAAATCCACATATTTCAACAGATCCATAAAAGTAATAGTTTCATAGCCGTACTCCTTCAACACCCTGCACAATTCTTCAAAATGACCCGTGTATAGCTCAATTGGAGCTCCTATGTGGTCCTCAATCGCATGCAATCCTATTATAGCGATAAAATTACCTTCGAATGGCTTTACACCATAAACCATTGTAGAGTAATCAGTCCCTATAAAAGAATCAGTCCTGCCTGAATCTATTTTCAGACTGCATGAAACCATTGTGTCTTCAGTTATATTATCTTTTAAAGTCAGCCTCGTATTAAATCTAACTTTTTCACCAGCTCCGATAGAATCAACATTCCAGCA